>LKPX01000001.1 GCA_001443525.1 Desulfobacteraceae bacterium RAAP-1
CTTCGCTGTGCCGCGATTCGACGTACTGAATGTACAGTCTCATCGCTGCTCGCTTGCTTTCGCGGTCTCAGTCCGAATGCTTGCTGGAATATCATTTTGAAAGCAAAATGGAATAACAATTACAGGTTTATCAGACTGTCAGTCAAAATCAGGTAGTGCTTTGAACAGAAGCGGCAAGTTCATTGGCCCATTGCAGCATCTGACTGGCAACGATCTCTATATGCTTCTGGGTAAGCCCCAGTCGTTTCGAAGCCATTTCTGACGGCTGGTACTGAAGGCCCTCTCTGCCCATCCCGATGCCTGCCATCAGGCATAAAACATCGGCCGTATGCACCACATCGATCGCGACATCAGGTTTAGGTGCGTTGTCTGGTTCATGATGCCAGCGCACGATATTGATCATTGTCGTCGGAAACGACCATCGCCTGAGAATTTTGGCGCCGATTTCAGCATGATCGATGCCGAACATGCTTCGTTCCACCTGCTCGAAAGACAGTCCGCGCATGGCTTCTTCATCCATATGGATGATTTCGGTCTCCACGTAGCGCCCCAGAACCATTTTCCCGACATCATGCAGAAGTGCGGCCGTGAATACATCATCCGGGACAGATAATTTCAACAGTTTGATCAGCGTCTCTGTGGCGACTGAAACCGCTATGGAGTGCCGCCATAAATCTCCGGCCGGCAAATCGTAGCCTTGAACAGGTTTGTCGATAATTGCGCTGATGCAGGATGTCAGAACGATCTGGATGAGTTTTTTCCAGCCCAAAAGCAGGATAGCCTGGCGAATGGACCCCACCTGGGTCGGAAGACCAAAATATGCCGAGTTGGTCAGCTTCAGGATGTTGGCTGTCAGGCCAGGTTCGTATCGCAGTACCTGCTCAATCTGCGCCGAAGAAGCATCGTCATCTTTCAAAAGCGCCAGAAGCTTCAGAGCGGCTGCAGGCATACTGGGAAAAGACTTCACATCGTCCAATATCAGATTCAGTTCTTTCTGGTTCACAGTTCTTTTTTAGCTCCTTTGCTGCTGATCACTACCTGGCCAGTGGACAAATCGAAATACACCGTACGACTGGCGGTGCCGCCGACATCTTCGGCTTCAAGCAGAATGTTGTTTTTCCAGAGCAGCTTTTTCAATACCGTGTAGTTTCGCTCACCGATTTTAAACATTTCGCTGTTACCCAGAGGCTGACCACACCCTGCCGCTTTGACTACCATTCTGGACTTTTGAGCGCCGAGATCATACAGGTTCTTGAAAAGGTCAGGAACTCCGGTATCCACAAACATATAGGGATTTTCTTCCGCTTTTTGGGGATTGATTTTCGAAAGCGGGAGCATGGCATGAAGCAAACCGCCGACCCGAGCTCCAGGATCATAGACCATCAGTCCCAGACAGCTTCCCAGGGCATGGGTTACAATCATGTCTCCTTTACAGCCTGTCTTCATATCCCCTACGAGTACGACATGATTCATTGTTACCTGTCTATATTTTTAGGTGTCGTCAGTTGACGGTAATACAGAAAGTCGAAATTCTGTGTCGTCATCTGTTTTTGGATTTATTTTCTGTAGGTAGCCGGTCTGATATATTTGAATTTATGTGAAATAGACGACAGGCCCTCAGAATGACCCACAAAAAGATGGCCGCCTGGTTCAAGGATTTCCCAGAAACGGTTGATCAGTTGTTCCTGGGTGTTCCGGTCAAAATATATCATGACATTCCGGCAGAAAATAACGTTGAAAGGTCCTTTCATGGGCCATGAATTCATCAGATTCAAGCCTGCCAGACGTACCAGTGAACGAACACTGGCATGCACCTGATAGGTATCTCCGGCATCCGGCATGCGGACAAAATACTTCTGAAGATATGACGTAGGAACATCTTTCAACGTTTCTTTAGGATATATGGCCTGCTGAGCTTTTTCAAGCATTCTTGTGGAAATATCCGTGGCGAGGATCAGCATGTCCTTGCGTTCGATATCCGTCAGATGTTCCTTGAGAGTCATAGCAATGGAATAGGGCTCTTCACCCGATGAGCATGCAGCGCTCCAGAACCGTATCCGTTTTGTTTTCAACTGGGGTAAAACCACATCCTGTAAATACTGAAAATGTGCAAATTCGCGATAGAAGCTGGTTTTATTGGTGGTCATGACGTCAATCATCCGGGTCAGTTCGTCTTCGCCGGCCCTGGTATTGACGAAATCCAGATAAGCATCTACAGAATCCATACCCAGAACGCGAAATCGCTTCATCAGTCTTGCTCTGACCAGAGCTTCTTTACCGTTTTTAAGATTGATGCCGCTGTGTCGATATACCAGATCTGAAACTTTATGAAATTGTGCATCCGTCAGATCGAGAGAAGATAGTATCATACGTCATATCCTGTCATAAGTTTCTTCTTTTTTTTCATTTTTCCCGGCGGTTGTCAATTTCATCAGCCCGGCGATATCCACGATGAGTCCCACCCGCCCATTGGGCATGATGGCCCCGCCGGAGATTCCCGGAAGCTGCTGCATGGTTTCACCCAGCGTCTTGATGACTACCTGCTGTCTGCCCACCAGTTCATCTATGATCAGCCCCGCCTGATTTCCATCGTCTTCGATAACAACGACCAACCCATCGTTATCGTTATCGGCGTCATTGGCGCTATGAATATTGTAAAGGCGGGTAAGCCGGTACAAGGGGATCAGATTGCCCTGAAGGGACAGCACCTGCCCCTGATTGAATATTGTTGAAATGTCCTTGGGATCAGGTTTGATGGACCGGACAATGGAAACAGTCGGTATGACATAGGTTTCATGACCGGCCCTGATCACCATGCCATCGATGATGGCAAGCGTGAGCGGAAGACTCATGCGGAATACGGAACCTTTACCTGATTCCGACTGAATTTCGATCTGTCCGCGCAGCGACTCGATATTCTTTTTGACCACATCCATACCAACGCCCCGCCCGGACACATCGGTGATTACGGCTGCTGTCGAAAAGCCTGGCTCCAGAACCAGATTGAATATATCGCGGTCCGACATACTGACGCCGTCACTGATCATTCCCTTTTCGATGGCTTTGGCCAGAATGGCGTTTTTGTCCAATCCCTTGCCGTCATCAATGATCTGAACCACGACGCTGCCTGCAGAATGGTAAGCGGACAGTTTTACCGTTCCATTGGCCGGTTTGCCGTTTCTGATGCGGACATCCGGCAGTTCAATGCCGTGATCCACGGCGTTACGCACCATATGAACCAGCGGATCATTGATGATGTCCACCAGATTTCTGTCAATTTCCGTATCTTCCCCTTCAGTGATGAAGGTGACGTTTTTCCCGACCTTGCGGGCTACATCCCGTACCAGCCGGGCCATCTTCTGGAATGTCGCCTTGAGAGGCACCATTCTCATGGACATGCATAAATCCTGAAGCTCCCGGACAATTTTGCTGGTGTGGTTTACTTTTTTCAGAAGTTCATAATGAGACGCCTGAATCACGACCTGATCCTGAGACACCATGGAGTGGGCGATAACCATCTCTCCGACCATGTCGATGAGTCGGTCCAGCCGATCCGTGCTGACACGCACCGACGTTTCGACTGCCTGTCTGGGGTTTTTGATACGGTTCTGGGTTCGGAGCGCCTGACCCACATCGGTGACAGATGCGACACCGGAATCCACCAGTGTCATACCTAAAGGTTTGCCCGCATGTTGTTTCTGCACCGCGGTTTCGAGTACGCTGCGCTCCGCCTTTCCTTGCGCCACCAGAATATCTCCGATTCGGGGCGTCACGATGTTTTCAGTATCTTCAGATACACCTGCGCCCTCCGGATTTTTGAGAACCTCCATCAGGCTGTCATATTTTTCTGGCTTGGTCAGCGGCGTGCCGCCCAGAGCTTTCTCGACGGCATGAATCAGGGTTTTCAGCATGTCGAGGGATTTCAGAGCCAGATCGGCGTATCCTCCCTGATAGCGGATTTCCTTATCCCGGACGCGGCTCAGCAAAGATTCAGCGTGGTGTCCCATTTCAGAAAGCAGTGTCAGCTCTAAAAAAGCGGATGTTCCCTTGATGGTGTGAAATGCGCGAAATACGGTGCCTACGGCGTCCATATCCTCCGGATTCACTTCAAGCTCCAGAAGCGCTTCTTCGGCGTTGGCGATCAAGTCGGCAGCCTCGGCGACAAATTCTCCGATCAGGTCCGCATCCGGGTCGTCAGGCATATAATTGTGGGTGCTGTCTGTGGCCGGTTTCGAAAGGGGAGAGGATTCAGGCATGGAAGTTCGGGAAGGCCTGGTTTCTGGCGATGTCTGCTGAACGCTGTCGGGAAATTCCAGAAGCTGCATGGCCTTATCGATACAGGCGCCAGCTTCCTGCCACGATCCCGATATGTCGTCCACATCGGTCATGAGCATTGCATCCAGAATTTCCACGGTGCACAGCACATGAAGCTTGACGGCTTCAGGAAGCAGGGGATTTCTGGAAAAAGCGAATAGATATTCCCTGATTTTCGAAACGCCTTGAGTGTCATCCGGCTCCTGTTGAATCCACATTGCAGCAAAATCATTTAATGCCGCCTGGAGCTGCATACCGGCATCATTACTGACGGATTCCTGAGGGTTGGGGGATGTTTCACCCGGTATGGCCTGTCGCAGAGATATAATTATCTCATGGACCTCACTGGAATCCTGGGCGCCCTCTAAATGTTGCCCGCATGCCGTAATGCCTTTTTCCACCGCGTCGATAATTGCAAAGGTGTTGTCCGCCGTCTTGTGAGCGATGGCATTTATTCCATGGATGCAAAGCGTAAGGATGCAGGCGATGTTGGCATCGGTATCCGGAACCGATAAGGCAATGGCCTGCAGTTGTTCACCGACAGCACTCCATCCGTCGCTGTCATTCAGTCCGAGGACTTCGATATTTTCAGCAACCATCTGGAGTTGCCGGGCAATTTCTTCTGTAGAATTCATAGGAGCCGCCATGGTTTGTAATGATGTAGTGAATTTTGCAGATTTTTCGGCAAATTGATAAAAACAGGTTTGGAGCCGTCTCTGCACTCCGGCAAAAATATTATGTTAGAAGTTTTAAGTCAACATGTTATGGTGGCCTCGTAAAAGGTCGATTATCAGACGGCTTCATAAAAAAAGTCTGCGTGCAGAGGTTGACTGCATGCAGACTTTTTACAAAGCCGTCAACGCTGCCTTGAATATAAATTATGCTGTACCGGAAACTACCGAACCGCACACTTCCCCCTGATACATTCTGCCGCTGCGAAAATATACCGGTGATGGGGTTATGGCCTGCACAAGCATCCGAATCGATGAACGAATCAGTTGCAGAGAATGGTTTATCAACGATTTATTGATATCGTTGGCGCTGCGGATATCCTCTATCAGCGAAAAAATATCTGTGGCGCACTGAATGAGGCTGAGTGAAAAGGGTGCTTCCACACGTTGCGCCAATTGAGTGATGGTCATCCCCTGGGGTGGACATCCCAACTGCTCTGAAATTTGCTGTATGACGTTACCGCGGATATCGTCCCCGGCGTGAATGCGGGACAGTATGGCATCCTTTTTCAGGCGGACTGCGTTGACTTCATGGATGCGTGCACAGACAAGCGCTTTTTTTTCTTCGTGCAGTATATCCAGTAACGTCCGGTAAAGCCTTGCCTGTTCTTCCAGTACAGCGATGAGTTTCTTCAGCATGTTTTCCATATATTACCTCATATAAATTTCAATAGCTGGGGAATTGGCATGAATCAACAAGTATGCCATGCGCCTACAGCAGCTCATTGAAAAGCGACTCGTTCACAATATTACGGGCGATTTTCTCTGCGTCGATCTGATAAGAACCGTCTGCGATCTGCTGCTTGATCTGCGTCACTTTATCGTTACGGACATCGTCAAGCTCCTGGAACTGATTCATCGCCGACTGAATGTCTCTGGCCATGGGGGACAGCAGTACCCGATCTTCAGCGGAACCCGTGCCGGACGCATTTGCAGGTGCAGAACGTTTGTTCCGGAATTTTGACGATGGCGTCACACCGGCCGTTATTCCCGCAGTGCTGTTTCTGTCAATAATGTTTACCACATCCAGTTCTCCATATGATATTGGTGGTTATCCTGGATGATATATCCGCCTTTTTGTCCTGTAACTTTAGTATTATTTTTTTGAAAATGACGGCTTCGTAAAAACTCCGATTATCTGTGACAGTTACTGCTTTTTCAGAGCATCCAGTTGATTTTCGATAACGGATGACAATCCTATACCACCAGCCGCGGACAGCGATTTTGCCATCTCGGCATCCAGCATGGAGGTGAACAGGGATTCGGCGTTTCCACCACTCAACAAACCGTTTTTAGGAATGGTAGCCCGCATTTCTTTCAACATGTTCTGAATAAACAGAGCTTCCATGTTCCTGCAGGAGTCATTCAGCTTTGAAGCCTTGCTGCTGCTTCTGGAGCTGGACTGGATCATGTTCATATTCAGTCCGTAAGGTGTTGTTGTATCTACCGATATTGTCATAATTGATGCCCTTGTAAAAAGTCGGTTTTCGGACGGCTTCGTAAAACGTTTGCAGGCAAGGCGTGCAAATCCTGAGAAATGCAGTACAACGCAACCTGCGGATTTTTTACGAAGCCGTCATTTTCAGCATATTACATAACTTCAAGCTGTGCCTGAAGAGCACCGGCGGTCTGAAGCGCCTGAAAAATTGAGATCAGGTCACGCGGGGTGACTCCCAGTGCATTCAGCGCCCGTACAATTTCTCCGATGCTGGTGCCTGACTGCATCAGATAGATCGGCGCTTTTTCTTCCTTGACGGCCATACTGGTATTCGGCGTTACAACCGTCTGTCCTTGCGAAAAGGGCATCGGTTGCGATACATTGGGATTTTCCTTGATCTGGATACTTAGATTTCCGTGTGCAATGGCGACAGTGGAAATCCGCACGTTTTCACCGATCACCACCGTTCCCGTGCGCTCGTTGACAACAACTTTGGATACGACATCCGGCGTTACGCCCAGGTTTTCGATACTGGCGACAAAGCCCACCTTGTCATCGGCATACCGGGGAGGCACGTTGACTTCGATGGTGCCTGAGTCCGATGTTGTAGCGATATGAGAAGCAAACGCCGCGTTGATGGATTCCGCCACGCGGCTGGCGGTAGTAAAGTCCGGATGATTCAACGTCAATGCAAGACGGTCTGTCTTTCCAAACGACGACGGGACTTCTTTTTCGATCAACCCGCCTCCGACAACCCGGCCAACCGTTGGAAAATTTTTCTGTACGCTGGCTCCGGCCCCCGAAGTGGAGAATCCTCCGGTGATAACAGGGCCCTGGGCAACGGCATATACCTGTCCGTCCGCGCCCTTGAGAGGGGTAAACAGCAGGGTGCCGCCCTGGAGACTTGTCGCATCCCCCATGGAACTGGCGGTTACATCAATTTGAGAGCCGGGTCTGGCAAATGGCGGCATATCGGTGGTCACCATGACGGCTGCTACGTTTTTAACCTGGAATTTCGATGGGTTTACCGTCATGCCCATTTTTTCCAGCATGCTGGAAATGGATTGAAGCGTGAACAGCGCCTGATTACCGTCACCGGTGCCCTTGAGGCCAACTACCAGACCATAGCCGATAAGCTGATTCTGCCGGACTCCTTGAATTTCAACGATATCCTTGATTCTGGCTGCTGAGGCGCTGGTTGTCATGCCGAAAGAAACGATGAAGCATATCACTGCCAGAAGAGACAGATGCCACCAGTGTTCGATTTGAGAAACGATTGATATCGGATTCATAACACTTTCCCCCATTCCCTGGGTTAAAATGGAGATATTTTGTCTAAAATATTTGCGAGCCATCCCCGACGCTGACTGGTATCGATGGTGCCGGAACCGCTGTAGGCGATTCTGGCTTCGGATATATATGTGGACTGAATGGTGTTATCCGATGATATATCTGCGGGTCGAATGACGCCGGTCAGCACAATGACCTGTTTTTCATTATTGACGATGACTTCCCGGGTCCCGGCGATTGAAAGATTCCCGTTTGGCAACGTGTTCACGACTCTTGTGGTGATGTAGGCATTCAAATCGCCGCTGCGGCTTGTCGCGCCGGTGCCTGCAAATTTATTGGTTGCCGAACCTGCAATTTTGGAAAATGGATTAAACCCTGATGTACTGGAATTCGAATTTTCCAGCCCCAGAAAATTGGTGAGTCCCATGGAAACAGAGGAGTCCCGGCCGGTGTTGGTGGATGCCGTATTTGATGCTTTCGCGGATTCCACAATTTGCACCGTGACCACATCACCGACATGACGGGCTTTGGATGCAGCAAACAGGTCGTTCATGCCGCCCGCTTCCTGCCACAGGGAGCCATCCGTAGGTGGTGGCGGCGCTTCGACTGCGGCATACACCGGTTGAGACAGCATCGGCTGCTGAGCCTGTTTCATCGGCGCAGCGCATCCCCACAGTGCAGCAGACATCGCTATGGCCAGGCAACCCCGTTGAATCCACAGCACCCATATCTTGATTATTCTCTTCATCGTCTGTTTTTCCTTCCTGGCGAAAAGCCCGAAATCAGAAATCCACCCGAACAGTTTTGGAATCCACGACGCGGGCGTAAATTTCTTTTTTGGAGTCCACATTGAGTACTTTGATACGATCTCCGCTCTTCCCGTTTTCTTCTGCTTTTCCCAGTGTTGAAATCCTCAAAGTGCCCGATTCCGCTATAATGGAAACCATATCATTGTATTTGACGATCGGCGGTCGTTCGATGATATCGGTTCTGAGAATTTCTCCGGGGTTGATGGGACGCATCGCGCGTTTTCCAATGGCGTCCTTGATATCGGTGATATAACCGGATGGAATTTCAGCCATGTCCATGCGGGTTGCTTCCAGATCGTTTGCGGAAATCATCTGATTTCTGGCGATAGGATTCTGAACGACCACGACATCCGTGGATACAGAAATCCTGACAGTCGCCCATACTTTTCTGGAGGGTTCACCCTCGACATCGAAAACAATGGAAAGCGGCACCATGCCGATGAGGCCAGTTTGATTGCTGGGCTGGACAACCTTATAGGTGTACGGCTTGTCTGGAAGCACGATATTGTCGCTGATGCTCATTATCTTGATTTTTGTCCGGTCTCTATCCCACGTAAGCTTTTTATTCAGATAGTCCGTCACAATGCGTTCTATCATCGGGCGGTCGATATCGATGGATTTTCTTGAAACATTAACGGATGGCGGTATGTCGAGTTTTACCTGCGCCAGATTGATATTGCTCTGCTGCAGCCGTAACCGGATATACTGATCGTCAATGGTGCGGGACTGGCCCGGCAGCGGCGCTGTGGCGATAATCAGCTCCTGAAGTTTTTGGTTCAATGCCGGATCACTGCTGTAAATATCGGCGATACCGCCCAGACGGACATCTGAACTCCGGATGACCGAATTGGCATGGATTGTTATCGATGTCATATTCGTGTCTGCTGCATTCGTCTGCCCTCCGGAAAACAGTATTATTGCCAGTATTGTCCAGAACGTCATCCAGAACCATTTCCCCGACAGGATGATGTCATCATGTTTTGGCGGTATGTTCTGATCTGTCTGCATCGTTCTTACGTCCTTTCCTGCATGTTACATGTCTTAAAATCAATGGCGCGTCCTGTTACCGTATCAGATTGTCGGCCATCTGCTGCATTTGATCCGATGTCTGGATGGCCTTGCTGTTGATTTCATAGGCACGCTGAGCTGTGATCATGTTGACCATTTCATCCACGACACTGACATTGGACATTTCCAGATTTCCCTGAGAGATGGTGCCCATGCCGTTAAGTCCTGCCTGTCCCGTGGTGGCGGTTCCGGATGCTGCTGTCTGCAGATACAGGTTGCGCCCTATGCTGTTGAGTCCTGCAGGGTTAATAAACTTGGCCAGATTGACGGTGCCGATCTGGCTGGGCTGTACATTGCCTGACTGAAGTACGGATACCGTACCGTCTGCTCCGATGGTCACAGAGGTACTGTTATTGGGAATGGTGATGGGCGGCTCTAAAGGATAGCCGTCTGAATTCACAATATTGCCGTTACTGTCCAGCTTGAAGGCTCCGGAACGGCTGTAAGCCATCTGGCCGCTGGGCTGCATGATCTGAAAAAATCCATCGCCTTCGATCGCCAGATCTAACTGGTTGTCGGTGTGCTGATAACTTCCCTGGATAAAAATCTTTTGAGTGGCGACGGGTCTTGTACCTTCACCTAACTGAATGCCCGTGGGGATCTGATTGCCGTTGGCCGATGTGGTGCCTGCCGGACGAATGGTTTCGTAGAGCAGGTCCTGAAAATCCGCACGGCTTTTTTTGAACCCAGGCGTGCTGACATTGGCCAGGTTGTTGGAAATGACATCAATATTGAGTGACTGAGCCTGCATCCCTGATGCGGCTATGGATAAAGCCCTTGACATAACGGCCTCCTGTATGTGTATCTTTTACCGGATCATCTGTGAAACAGGGTGATGATGACGGTTTTTTATGCGTTCATCAGTTTTTCTGTCATGATATTTTTCCGACATCATTGACGGTTTTGGATGTGGTTTCATTCATGGATTGAATTATTTTCTGATAGGATTCGTAGCCTCGGAGTACGTCGACCATTTCTGTCATGGCTTTGACGGAATCCACATTGGAGGATTCGATAAATCCCTGATGCACCTGGGTTGTTGTTGTCGGAGCGCCCTGATCGTTTGGGTTCTGAGCGCTGTACAGGGAGTCTCCAACCTTTAGCAGCGAGTTTTTGTTTGTAAAACCGACAATGTCCAGAGAATCCACATTGGCATTGTCCACAAAAACCGCACCGCTGGAATCCACGGAAACATTCTGGCCGTTGATCTGAATCTCGCCGTTTCTTTTACTTAAAACCGGATAACCGTCCTGGGTGACGAGAACGCCGTTCTGACTCAGAGAAAAATTGCCTTTTCGGGTATAACGGATGCCGTCAGGTGTCTGAACAGCAAAAAATCCATCCCCCTCCAGGGCCATGTCCAAAGTATTTCCCGTTTCTTTCAGAGGCCCCTGCTCGAAATTGGTGAACGTACTCAGCGACAGACTCGAAATATTATCCAGAGTGGTATTCTGCCGCGCTGCAGCCGGTAAATTGTTCCATATCGACTCAGAAGTCTGTGGAATCTGAAATATCCGATCTTCCTTGAATCCTGCCGTGTTGACATTGGCAATGTTGTTGGCCAGAACGTCCAGACGCATTTCCCGAGCCTGGGCGCTTGCGATTAAATTGCTGATTTCAGCGCTCATAGGTTACCTCGTTTCCGCCCATTATCGGAAGGACTGTCTGATACATAATAATCTCCATGTGAAATGAAAAGCAAATATCATGCCGCCATTATATGCGGTTTGGAATTGCCCTCAATAGCGATTTCATGACCTGCCTGCATCTGGTGCAGTCCGGCGATCAGTTCTATTTCGCACAAGGGGATTTTTACTTTTGTTGCAATCTGGTGCGTTTCCATTCCTAAATCAAGTAAACGTCTGACTTCATCGTAGGGGTCTTCCGTACGGCTTCTTCCGGACGATGTCTGTAACTCACTGTTAATGGATGCCATCACGGAGTTAAAAGGAGTTTCCGCAGTGGCGTCTGATGTACCGGATGTGAACGCTCCACAGATTTCTGAAGAAAATTTGATGGCGGTGCTGCGGTCGCGGCGTCTGAGAACGATCAGGTACAGCACTGTCACGGCGCAGCATCCAATTCCAACAGCATCGAGAAAGATTTCAAAATTGGTGAGAGTTGTCATTGTCATTGCTGGTTTCCCTTTCAAAACGATATGACATCGTTGCGTTTATGGTTTAACAGACTGTTATTGTTTTAGAATAGACGATCTTTTTCAAAGATGGATACACGCAATAACTGTGCCGTGCTTTTAAGCTGATGGCGCTGATGATGACAGGATGTCAGGGGCTGGGGCGCTTTACCTGTGTGATGCTGACTTCTGATGCGATGGCTTATTATATGGAAGGAACTGTGGGTGCTGGGAATCAGACCGGAAAAATGAGGCTGGTGGACTTGCTGTCAATTGTCATAATATTGACGAACGGTGGAAAGAATTTGACATTACCGAAATTTTTGAATTTCAGGCATCCACCATGCCGCTTTTGATCAGTTTTCTGCGCAGACGCATTATCGCTCTGGAATGAATCTGCGAAACTCTGGATTCTGAAACCCCAAGTACTTCACCAATTTCCTTCAGCGTCAGTTCATCGGCGTAATAAAGAGAAATCACCATTTTTTCCTTTTCGGGCAGGGTTTCAATTGCAGAGGCCAGAGCGATTCTGATTTCTTTGATCCGTGTCAGTGCCAGAGCGTCCTGCTCTTCATCACTGACAAGCAGTTTGAGCAGGTTTTCTTTATCACCGCCGGATGTCAACTCCATGTCATCCAGGCTGACCAGCGAGATGCCCGCAATCCGGCGGATGTCTTCAAATTCCTGAGCAGTCATTCCCAGTTCTGCGGCGACTTCCCCGTCTTCCACATCCCGTCCGAGCTGCTGTTCCAACCGGATATAAGCTTTCTGCATTTCGCGCACCTTTTTTCGGTTGCCACGGGAAAGCACATCCCTGGAACGCAGTTCACACAACACTGCGCCTCGAATCCGAAAGGCCGCGTAGGTGGCCAGAGAGTTGTCCCGGGTGGCATCGTAACGGTCTATGGACTGAATAAGTCCAATAATGCCTGCCTGAACGAGATCATCTACATCCACATTTGATGGCAAGTGTACCGCCATCCGGTAAACGATTCTCCTGACAAACGGAAGATATTCCGTGATCAGACGGTCCCGTGCACCGGTATCTTTCCTGTAGGCATTTTCTATCAACCATGCTGCAGATAAATTCATAGGTATTACCGCAATAAAACCATCAAGATTTGTTCAAGTCCAGCTTGCTGGCGATCAATTCTTTCCAGAACAACGGCGCTTCCTTGGATGGTGGAATGTATGCCTGAGACTGGCACAGTTTTACCGCCAGAGAATTGAAACATCGACTGGCCTGTGATTCAGGGTAGATATCACATACGGCTTTTTGCTGCCGAACTCCGCGGGCTATATTTTCGTCGCTATAGACATGCCCCAGATAATCAATGGTAATATCCAGAAATTTTTCAGAAACCAGTTTCAACTGCCGGTGGACTTCATAGGCTTCCTGGATATCTTTCACCATATTGACCAGTAACTTGAACTGTTTGACACCGTAGCGGATAGACAGCACCTTCATCAATGCGTAGGCGTCGGTAATGGATGTCGGTTCCGGTGATACCACCACCAGAACTTCCTGAGCGATTGCGTTAAAGTACATGACATTGGAAGAAATCCCCGCTGCCGTGTCAATCAGCAGAATGTCAATGGTGTCGATGATGGCGCCCAGTTCTCCGAGGAGATGCGCTGTCATGGATTTGGAGAGGTTGGCCATTTCCTGGATTCCGGAAGATGCCGGAAGAATCTTGATCTGTTCCGGCCCTTCAATCACAATATCGGAAACGCTTTTTTCTCCTAGAAGTACATGCGAAAAATTGTATTTGGGGGTGAGCCCCAGCAGAATATCCAGATTTCCCAGCCCCATATCCGCATCGAAGATCAGGATTTTTTTTCCTAGTTGTGACAATGCAATACCCAGATTGGCGACGATATTGGTTTTACCGACGCCGCCTTTGCCGCTGGTGATAGCAATGACCCGCGTATGGGAGCCCTTGTGTGGTTCGGGGGGGGCATCGCCTTTTTTGGCTGCCATCTTCTGATTCAGATTGATGATTTTGGCGGTGGAACCTTTGATTGCTGTCATATGGATATCCTATCTTGCCTTACAGGCGTGTTGATGCTCAACCTGACTTGCTTCCGTTTTTTCCGAATAACTGGATTCGAGAATGTCTCGGCAACAGGTTTTGCAAGGGGAATATTTCCGGGATGTCGCTTCCTCGATGGTTTCAAATACGATTCGCTTTTCGGGTTTGATCCGTTTGGCCCAGGCGCAGTCAGAACGATGAAAATGAACGGATTTGGCGTTGGCCACAAAACGATTCCTGAGCGGTGAATACGGCTCTGAGTTTCTGTGATAAGGAATGACCTCGACGGGTTTTCCAGGCGGATTATGCCGAGGTTCATTGTTTTCGCTGTCCGGATATAAAAGCATATCCAGGATCTTTTCTGTGGAAGCATTTTCCATACCTTGATAAACCGCCTGACCTCTGGTGAAAAATGAAACCGGAAGCTTGGAGCGGAGCAACAGGTTAAAGACATTGCCGTAAGCAACGCTTTCATCCAGTTTGGTCACAATGATACTGTTAATCATCAAGGATTTGTAGGCTTTTACAATCTGAACCAGGTCCTTGCTTTTGGTTGCTGCACTTACGACAAGATACACGGAATTTGCGGCCGCCTGCCTGACGATTTGTGACAACTCGCTGATTTCTGATGTGTTTCGCATCCCTATTCCGGGGGTATCGATCAGAATATGATCCACGGAATCGTATTTTTTCAGGAGTGTTTTCAGCTCCTTGCCGCTGGATGCCGACTCAACCGGAACGCCGAAGATTTTTCCCAGAATCTGGGACTGTGCGACAGCGCCCACACGGTGGGTATCGAGCGTAATCCAGGCGACTTTCTGCATGTGTTGGCGGGTATATATGGCGGTCAGGCGATTAATGGCCGATGTCTTGCCGGCTCCGGCAGGCCCTGTGAATACATGAACCCTCGGTTTGGCGCCGGTAACGGAAACATTCATTGTGTCTGCTGCGGATACCCCCATCTCGGCCAGCACTTTCAGCAGCCTGGCGTTAAAGGCGTCGCTGCCCCAGGACATGTCAGGAGAAGATCCATGTGTCAGCATATCCATCATTTCCAAAATGAAGAAATCTTCCACACCCTGAAGCGCCATATGGTTTTTAAACATCTGAATGGCTGCGCTTTCTTTCGTGGAAGTCTCTTTCGAAGATGTTCTGCGGATGGACATGGCTTTCAGGCTGCCTTGAATAGCATCTATCAACGTCTTTTTGCTGGCAGGCTCATCATCGATACGTACGGACACTTTCTGCCCCTTGACGGTTTTGGATACATTTCCGGCATCACTGAAAGCAACCGGCGCGGCCAACTGTTTGTCGGTGGCGGCAGTCACTTCAATACCTGCCGGTTTTTTGACACCGAACAGGCTCTTTTCCGGGCTGAGACATCGAGCGGAAAGAATTACCGCATCCGGTCCAAATTCCTTTTTAATCATTCTCAACGCTTCCGTCATGTTGGGTGCTTCAAATCGTTTAATCTGCATCTGTCAGTCTCACTATTCCTAAAGATTGAATTCGGATATTGGATAAAATGTCGTTGTAGGACAATACCACCAGATTCGGAATGAAACGGTCCACCAGTTTGTGAAGCTGTGAACGGATCTGTGCTGAACTCAACAGAACCGGCTGAAGATTCTGGGATGTAAATTTGTCCAATCCCCGTGCAATCTGGCGAATGATCTTCTGGGATACATCCGGTTCAATGGATAGATAATTCCCCTGAGCTGTTTGCTGAAGGGACTGAAATATCATGGTTTCAATCTGGTTATCCATGCTCATCACATACAGGGTTCCTTCCGGAGATGCATACAGACGGGTGATGGTGCGCGCCAGGCTGTGGCGGACGTATTCCGTGAGCATGTCCGGATCTTTGGTGGCGGGCGCCCAGTCCGCCAGAGTTTCGAGAATGGTCAGTAAATCCCGAATGGGTATTTGCTCCACCAGCAGGTTCTGGAGCACTTTGACCACCGTTCCAAGGGGAAGAAGATTGGGCACCAGTTCATCCACCACACGGGGGCAGGTTTCCTTGAGTGTGTCCAGAAGCTGCTGTACTTCCTGTCGTCCCAGATACTCGTGGGCATGTTTCTTGATGATATCGGTCAGGTGTGTGGTGAGAACGGTTGCCAGATCCACAACGGTAAATCCCTGACTGATGACTTTTTCCTTGTCCTGTTCCCGTATCCAGTATGCTGGAAGCCCGAAAGTCGGTTCCTTGGTGGGGATGCCGTCAATTTTCTCCTGGGTTGATGCAGGATTGAGCGCCAGGTAGTGATTAAGCATCAGATCCCCTCTGGCGATTTCGTTGCCTTTCAGGTTGATACAATATTCACCGGGTTTCAGTTGCATGTTATCCTGGATATGCACAGACGGTACCAAAATACCAATTTCCTGGGCGATTTGCCGACGTACCGATTTGATGCGCTCCAGGAGTTCTCCGTTCTGAGCGGCATCCACCAGCGGAATTAACCCATAGCCGACTTCCAGCGCCAGAATGTCCAGCGGCGCCATCAATTTGACATTATCCGAAGGCAAGGCTTTGCCTGTTACTGCCATTCCAGATGTCTGTCCATGAACCTGAGCGTTGTCGGCGTCAGCGCTTCCTGCCGTTTTAAGCAGGATGTATGCCACCGATCCGGCCAGGATGGACAGCATCAGAAAGGGAATGGTAGGAAGGCCCGGGATCATGGCAAACACAAAAAGAACGACGGCGGCAATGGCGATGGCGCGAGGCTGTGCGAAAATCTGGGAAGAAACGTCCTTGCCCATGCTGGACTCGGATCCGGCCCGGCTGACAATGATACCTGCGGCCGTGGATATGATCAGGGCGGGCATCTGGCTGACCAGCCCGTCGCCTACAGTCAGCAGCGTATAGGACTGAGCCGCGTCAGAAAAGTTCATGCCGTGGTAAAAAACGCCGATACACAAACCGGCGATGATGTTGATCATATTAATAATGATGCCGGCAATGGCGTCTCCACGGACAAATTTGTTGGCGCCATCCATCGCTCCGTAATATTCGGCTTCCTGGGCGACCTGGCGGCGTCTTGATTTTGCTTCATGGTCATTGATAAGTCCTGCGTTCAGATCTGCATCAATACTCATCTGCTTGCCAGGCATGGCGTCCAGGGTAAAACGGGCTGCCACTTCCGCAATGCGTCCGGCGCCCTTGGTGATGACCATAAAATTGATGACCACCAGAATGAGAAAAACGATGACACCGACCACAAAATTTCCGCCGACCACAAAATTTCCAAACGCCATGATGACTTTTCCCGCAGCATCCACACCTTCATTGCCATGCAGCAGGATCATCCGGGTGGATGCCACGTTCAGGGAAAGCCGGAACAGTGTGGTAATCAGCAGCAGGGACGGAAAGGAAGACAGCTCCAGCGGTTTTCGGATATACATGCCGACCATCAGAATGATGAGCGAAAACGTAATGTTGAAGGACAGCAGCAAATCCAGCAGGAAAGATGGCAGCGGCACTACCATGATCATCAGGATAGCGATCACCGCTCCGGCCATCAGGATGTCCGAGTTACGGGTAAGGCGCATAAACTGTTTGGTAATGATATTTTCTGAAACCAGTTCCATATGTAGTCCTCAATACGGGAAAAAACGGATAGCGACTTGTGACGGGGTGATCGGGTTTCGTCAGACTGAAATCAATGCAGATTCCGTGCCATATATTGGGAATCGGTTGTAGAAATCGGAAGAAACGAAGGCTGCATGGCAAACACCACATCCGAACTTTTATGAAGTCGTCAGAATTGGTGTCAATAATCTGAATCAGGATGAGGCTGTAATGATGGGATGAATGGCGTAGATTTGAAAATGGTGTCAGTGGATGCCTTTAAGCCGATATACATAGGCCAGTATTTCCGCCACTGCTTTATAGAGTTCAAACGGTATGTAAGCGCCAAGGTCAACAGTTTTAAAGAGCGTCCTGGCAAGAGGTTTATTTTCGACAATCGGCACGGAATGAGAGCGGGCAATATCCTTGATGGTTTGAGCGATGAATCCGGCCCCTTTGGCGACCACTTTCGGGGCTTGCATGCGTTTGGAATCATATATCAGGGCAATGGCCAGATGGGTGGGGTTGGTAATGACCACGGTCGCTCCTGGAACCGATTGCATCATGCGGCGACGTGACATTTCCAGTTGAATGGAACGGATTCTGGATTTGATCTTGGGATCGCCTTCGGTTTGTTTCGATTCATCCTTGATTTCCTGTTTGGTCATACGGATATCTTTCTGGTGTTGCCACCACTGAAAGAGATAATCCAGGGCTGCAATCGCGACCATGGCAAGGCCAATGTAAAGACCGATCCGGAATGCTGTCTCGCCGATGAACGTCCAGATATCCATGATATCCATCCGCATCAGGAGCAACATCTTCTGTATTTCTCCGCGGATCAGGCTGTAAGACAGCCACCCCAGAAGCACAATCTTTATCAGGGATTTGATGAGATCCACCGCGGAACGCAGCGACAGTAATTTCCCAATGCCCTGAAGCGGATTCAGCTTCGAGAGCTTTGGAGACATGGCGTCAGTTGAAATGGTGAACCCCACTTGCATGATATTGGCTGCAACCCCGATAATCATTGCTGCCAGCATGACCGGAAATACGATGAGAAAAAAATCAATAAAAAGATGAAACAGCAACGTCTGAAGAGAATCCGCCCGGAGGGATATCGTTCCCATGCCACCGAAGAAATGTCGCATCATTTCGGCGAGTCGCTGGAACATCCATGCCCCTGAAGCGTAAAATGCTATCATGGCGCCCAAAAGAACAAGAGCGGAAGACACTTCTCGGCTGACCACAACCTGGCCTTTTTCTCTGGCATCGCGCTGACGCTTCGGAGTCGCCTGTTCAGTTTTTTCCTGGTCGTTTTCCGCCATTTGTTTGACGCCCTCGTAAAAAGTTGATTTTGGGACGGCTTTGTAAAAAATTCACAGGCAAGGCGCGCAAATCCGCAAGGAGTGAGGCGTACTTTTGGGTGCGCCGCAACGACGAAGGATGCAGCGCAACGCAGCATCCGGACTTTTTACGAAGTCGTCTTATCTAATGTCCTATCAGTTTCATGACATGAACAAGTTCCCTGCCAATGCCAGCAAAAATATGGGCCATATATGCCGCCATCATCGGCAGCGAGAATGAAAGAAAAAGGAGGCCGACAATGATGTTTAACGGCGTGGCCACCATGAAGACGTTCATTTGAGGTACGGTGCGCCCTACGAGTCCTATTCCCAGACTGATCAAAAACAGGGACGCAATTACCGGAGCGCCGATCTTTATGGCCAGTACAAATATATTTCGGACAGCATCCATCAGAAACGTCATGAGACTTCCGGAAGCGTGAAATCCAAACGGAGGAATGATTGTGAAACTCTCAGCTGCCGCCCGCAATATCCAGTGATGGGCGTTCACCGTCAACAATATCATAATGGCGAACATGTACATCAATTCAGAGATAATGGGAGACTGATTATTGGACATGGGATCAAACACGTTGGCGATGCTGAAGCCCATCTGAAATCCTGCCAGTTCACCTGCAAGCTGGATGCCTGCAAAGATAAGCCGTATCAGAAAACCTATGGTGGTGCCGATAGCGATTTCACCGGCAACTCCAACGGCGAACTGGATGACAGAGGGCGTCATGAGGGTGGGTTTCAGGCGGACAATCGGATACAGCACCAGCGCCATGGTAAAACAAAAGCCAATTTTGAACATGACGGGGATGTTCTGATTGTCAAATACCGGGACAGTAAGTGTCATGGCGCTGACACGCAGAAAAATGAACAGAAAAAGCTGAACCTGTGTCAGCGAAATGGTCAGCGCGATCATGGATGCCCCATAAAAACCGGACGTCGAAATACGTGGCGGTTAGTGGATGATGCTCTCGTAAAAAGTCGAATTTCGGACGGCTTTGTAAAAAGTTCGCAGGCAAGGCGCGCAAGGCCTGAGGAGTGAGGCGTACTTTTGGGTACGCCGCAACGACGAAGGGTGCAGCGCAACGCAGCATCCGGACTTTTTACGAAGCCGTTAGTGGATGGTTGTCGGCAGGTTGATGATGACATTGCGGGTAAAATCCACCATGACTTCCATCATCCAGGGAAAGAAGATAATCAGGGCGATACCTACGGCAATCATTTTGGGAATCAGCACCAGTGTCATTTCGTTGATCTGTGTGGCTGCCTGAAAAACGCTGATCAGAATACCGGCAACCAGACCAAACGTCAGTGCTGGAGCGGATAACAAAATGGTCGTCTTCATGGCTTGCAGGAAAAAGCCTGTTACAAATTCTGGTGTCATCGGCGTAGCTCCTTCTATATGAAACCCTTGACCAGTGATCCGACAATGAGTCTCCAGCCATCCACCAGCACAAAAAGCAGAAGTTTGAATGGCAGGGATATCATGACCGGAGGCAGCATCATCATTCCCATGGAGAGCAGAATGCTGGAGACCACCATGTCGATAATGAGAAAAGGAATAAACAGTAAAAATCCCAACTCGAATGCTGTTTTCAGTTCACTGATAATAAACGCCGGGATCATGACCATTGTGGGAACATCCGCGGGCGTGTTGGGCCGTTTGAGCCCTGCGATTTCCACAAACAGCGCCAGGTCTTTTTCTCGGATTTGCTTGTACATGAATGTGCGGACAGGAACCAGGGCAGCGGTAATTGCCTGCTCTGAAGAGATTTTTTTTTCCATAAAAGGCTGCAAGGCGTTTTGGTTGATATTCTGCCATACCGGCGTCATCACATAAAATGTCAGGAACATGGCCAGACCGATGAGAATCTGGTTGGGCGGCATCTGCTGGGTGCCCATGGCCTGACGCAGCAGGGAAAGCACGATGATGAACCGGGTAAACGATGTCATCATGATCAAAATTGCCGGCGCGATGGAAAGAATGGTCAGAAGCGCAAAAATCTGAATGACAACCGACACGTCTTCCGGCCCCTTGGCCTTGTCCATACCGATGGAAATCATAGGGAAATTTCCTGAGGTATGGGGCGGATCCGCTCCGTGCGCCGCGGACGCCAGAACCGTCCACAATGCTATCGTTATGACAACGCACCCTGTAATACACCATAATTTCAGATGATTATTCATGATCGGGTACCTGCCGACCGAGCTCTGGATCGACAATTTTATCCAGCAGTTGAATATGGTCCCCGCTTAAACCGAGAACCAGCAGCGCGCCCGGAACCTGAACCAGTGCAACCTGTTTTTTGACACCGACATGACGAATGCACAGCACCTGGAGAAGCTGGCTGCTTTTCCGGTCAAACCTGACCCCTGAGATACGGCGGATCACATATAGGCCAAGATACAATCCTCCCAGAAGGACGATCAATATTCCCAGCATTCTGAACGTCGTGGCTATAAAATCTGCTGAATATGTCACCGCAGTTTTTCAATCCGCTCCATCGGGCTGATGATTTCTGTGAGGCGAATGCCGTATTTATCATTGATGACCACCACTTCGCCTCTGGCAATGAGACGCTGATTGGCAAGTACTTCCAGTGTGTCGCCGGCAACCTTGGTCAATTCGATGACTGATCCTTGCCCCAGTTTTAGCAGATCGTTGATCATCAGGGTCGTTCTGCCCAGTTCAACTGAAATTTCCAGGGGGATATCCAGAATAAAATCCATGTTGGATTTTTGAGACGCCGCTTTGTCGGCAGATGTACCCATTCCGGTTTTGACAGATGCTCCGGATGCTGCAGAGCCGGTTTTCGGCCCATATGTGACGCCTGGCTTCATTTTACCAGGATTGCCCACTGTCATGATGATCTCCTTTGGGATTTACGAACGTCGTGATTTCCATGGCTCTGCTGCCTTTGGCAACTCCGGGGAAACCTTTATATTTCGGTATGTTGCCGATACTCAAGGTGATCATGTCCTCGGGGCCGGAGTTTAGTTTGATAATATCCGACACCTGAAGGTCCAGTAAATCCC
The DNA here is from genome assembly GCA_001443525.1 of Desulfobacteraceae bacterium RAAP-1. GTDB lineage: Bacteria > Desulfobacterota > Desulfobacteria > Desulfobacterales > Desulfatirhabdiaceae > RAAP-1. The sequence goes on from LKPX01000001.1 coordinate 21,780, forward strand.
GTACGGACTGCACCGTTTTACCCAATTCTGCAACCGCAACAATAAAGGTGTCGGCCAGAAGATTTTCCAGTTGGGGTTTCCAGGCATAGGCCATGTCTTTTTCCCGCAGATATTTGGTGGACAGTCTCTCCTTGATCGGTTCCAGCATCAGATATGAAATACACAGATAAATGTTTCCGGAAAATTCTTTGCCATGGAGTGAAATTACGATGACCATGACCAGATCGTTGGCGTTGACGATATGGACAAATTCAGATTTGGTTTCGGATTTTTTTAGTGATATTTTCACGGGAAACAGAAATTCCCAGGATTTTTCAAAATTGGACAGTACTTCCATCGAAAATTTGTTCATCATCCGCAACTCGATCATGGTAAAATCACGGTTGGGTGTCAGAGGCTTTCCGTCGCCGCCAAACATGCAGTCGATCAACGAGAATACCAGATCAGTTTCGATGGCCAGCAGCGCTGAACCGATCAGGGGTTCCATGCTGAAAATGTTGTAGCTGGTCGGGTTGGGGAATGCCTTGATAAAATCGCCGTATTTCACCATTTCTGTGGATACCAGCGATACGTCGATGGAGCGCTGGAGCGTTGTCGAAAGTGATGTCTGAAGCGCTCCGGTGAACTTGTCATAGACTTCACCCAGCGCAAAGAATTCATCGCGCATGATGATACGCTGGGATGTCAGATCATATGGCTCAATCTTGGGCGCCTGAGGTGCAACCTCAGTTTCGATATTGACTTCACCCTTGGCCATAGCGCCTAAGAGCGCATCGATTTCTTCCTGGGACAGTATCTGATCAGACATGGAGCCTCGTTCAAAAACTTTGAATTACTGTATCACAAAATCAGTAAAATATATCCGTTTTACAATTTCTGCTCCCAGTAATGCATTCAATTTGGTGATAATTTCATCGCGAAGCGAGTTCTTTCCTTCTATCGTCTGAAGATCATCCACTTTTCGGGTCGGCAGAATTGTCAGGATGGAATCCCGAATCTGGGGAAGCCGTTTATTCAGTTCCTCGGTATATTTGGGATCAGATAGTTCCAGCCCCATCGTGACTCTCAAATAGCGTTTTCCACCCTGGTCCGATAAATTTACGATAAAAGTGTCGAGAGAAAAAATGGGTCCTATGCCATTGTGAGATTTTTCGGCAGTTTTTACTGCTTCTCCATCGGTTTTGGTGTTGCCTATCATGGAAAGTTTATGCCACAGCATAAAAAAACCGCCGCCGATAACGGCCAGCAAGATGACCGCTATCATACCGAAAATGATCATACTTTTTTTTGACATATTATGAGCCCGTCTTTTCCAGAACAATTTCGACGCGACGATTTTTCTCTTTGTTGGCCGGACTGTCGTTGGGATACAGCGGTCTGGAGGCGCCATATCCTACCGCGGACAGCCGGCGGGGATCTATTTTCCCGATATCGATAAAATACTTCAGTACATGCACAGCCCTGGCGACCGACAGATCCCAGTTTGACGAAAACTGCCCGCCGTGGATGGGCGAGTCATCCGTATGGCCCTCCACGCGGATATTGAACGTCGTGTTTTGGACCGCCTGAAGGATTTTGTTTAGCACCTGATTCCCTTCAGGCTGCAAGTCCGCCATGCCGTTTTGAAACAGAATACCATTTGAAATCGTGATTAACAGCTTTTCGGGGCGTTGAATCACCGAAACTTCCGGGTCTTTCCGCAGGTCATCAACGGCTTTCCGGGAGCTTTCGAAATTCTGATTATCGTTGCTATGGGATATCCCGGGTTCATTCGGGGCATCCTTCCCGGATGGCCAAGGCTCTGTTATCCGGATTCTGACGATATTTCCCTCTTTCAGTTGCCCGAGTGCGGCATGAATCGAATCGACAAATTCCCGGGATTGGGGAACATTCATGCTGCTCATGGCAAACCACAGAACGAAAAACACCATCAGAAGAGTGATTAAATCGTTGAAGGTGATCAGCCATCCCGCCGAATTCGATGCATCGGAATCATCTTCATATATCACTTTACTACGATTCACTTTCATTGAACAACCTTTTTGACGTTGTTTTTAGAAAAAAAGAGTTCAACACGGCGGTTTTTGGATTTGTTTTCAGGTGTGTTATTTGGAAAATGAGGGCTGTATTCTCCAAAACCAACGGCAGACAACCTGGATGCGTTGACAAGATGCTGTTCTATGAAGCAGCGCAGCACATTGACGGCGCGTGAGGTTGACAACTCCCAATTGGAGGGATACCGGACGGTATGTATCGGCGTGTTGTCCGTATGGCCTTCAATGCGAAGGTCATACATCGGATGAGAAACCAGAATGTCGCCGACATGTGCGATCAGTTTTTTGCCTTCGGGCAGGACCTCCGCCTGGCCCGCGTCAAACAAAATGCTGCTCGAAAGTTGCAGAAGCACTCCCTTGCCATAAACCGAAGCGCTGATATCCTGTTCCATTCCAAGAGTTGCAGCCATCTTCTGAATGCTGTGGTATAACCCGTCCAGATCGCTGTCTGTACCGGTGAGATTGCTGCTTTTTAATGATGCATTTTCTCCGGATTCGGGTAAAGACGGATGCCTTGCTGTCGTCGGCAGACTGACCGCGGATGAAAATGATTTGACAGCCAGCGATACCTTGGAACGGTCCGTCACGGAATAGGCGCACAGCATGATAAAAAAGCACAGCAGCATGATGATAAAACCGGCATATACCACGGCCCATCCATTTCTGGAAACAGTCGGAACATCCTCAGACATCTCGTGCTTGCAATGACGATACATTATTTTGCCAATCGCAGTGGTCTGGTGCTGCCATATATGCTTTTCTTGAGTATCTTCGGTGAAATAAACGCCTTCAGCTTCTGCTCGACAATGCGGTGGTTATCCCCCGCCTGAATGGACAGAATACCTTCCAGAATCATCTGTTTGATCAACATCTCCTGCTTGCTGCGGGTTTTCAGTTTTCCGGCGATGGGGTTGAAGAACAGATTCGCCAGAACGGACCCGTAAAATGTAGTCAACAGGGCGACCGCCATAGGTGCGCCGATATGGCTGGGATCGTTCATCTGCCTGAGCATCTGCACCAGGCCGATCAGAGTGCCTATCATGCCCATTGAGGGTGCATACGCCCCCATGGTTGAGAATATTTCCGCTCCCAGTTTGTGACGTTCTCCCACATAGGCGATTTCCGTACTCAAGACATCTTCGATGGCGCTTGATTCCAAACCGTCGACGGCCATTTGCAGGCCTTTGGCCAGAAAGGGATCGCCCACCTTTTTTACCTGAGATTCATACGACAATATCCCCTCGATTCGAGCTTTTCTGGCGATTTCCACAATGGTCGGGATCAGGGTGGTCGGCGATTGTGACCGGTGTAAAAACGCGTTTCGGGCGATGCCCAGTACGCTCATCACCTCTGAAATGGGATAGGTGATCAGCGTAGCGCCCATGGTTCCTCCGACCACGATCATCAGGGAGGGGTAGTCCAAGAACCACAGGGCCGGCCCTCCCACAAGAATCGCGCTGCAAACCAGTACTCCCGCGACCAGAATTCCCATCAGTGTTGTGATATCCACGAATCGCCTCCTGTCTTCCGGTTAATGAAGGATATCCGGAAATTGATCCCGGATATCCACTGGCGCAGCCGGCTGCTGACAGACCATGCGCCGGTAGTCCATGATTCTTCGGGACAGCTCTTCCACAGGTTCTTTAACCATCAGTCTGTCCCGGTTGGTGAACGTAATCAGTGTATCAGGCGTTGCCTGAACCGATTGAATTTTGTCGGCGTTCACCACCATTTCGATATTGTTCAAACGGGTTACTTTGATCATGGCTGCTAATCCTTTCGATATTTTTCCTTTGCAACTTCGGCGGTGTTTATCTTTTTACTGCTTCATATTGATCACGTCCTGGAGAATCTGATCGCTCGACGTGATGACTTTGGCATTGGCTGCAAATGCCCGCTGAGCCGTGATCATGTTCACAAATTCCTGGGCAATATCCACGTTGGACATTTCAAGGGAACTCGGGGAGACCGATCCCAGACCACTGGCTCCCGGAATGCCGGAAGTCCCTGCTGTGGTGGAGGTATCGGTATAAAGGTTTCCACTCATTTTGGCCATTTTGGATTGATCCGTCGGTTTGTAAAGAGCGATCTGAAACAGGGCGGTCTTGACGCCGGCGGATGTCGTGCCGTAATATGTCCCGCTGCTGTCCACCGTAACACTTGTGTATGTCGCCGGATCAATTTTAATGGATTTCAGTGTTCCAGTCGGTTTTCCAGTCGTAGGGTCAATGGCATAACCCTGCACATTGTTACCGGCAGCCGTTACCAGATTGCCGCTGGCATCGAATTTGAAACCACCGTCTCTGGTATAGTACGTTTTCCCACTTGAGTCGTTAACTGCGAAAAATCCGGTTCCGCTAATGGCCATGTCATATGAATTTGATGTCTGTTGAATGGTCCCTGAACTCCAGTTGTAACTGACATCTCCAAGAATGACGCCGCTGCCGATTTCCTTGCCGGTATAACCGCTGCCGGATGAGGGGTTCACCAGACTGTCAAAAGAAACCTTCGTTGCTTTATAGCCGGTCGTTCCTTCATTGGCGATGTTATCGCCGATGACGGACATTTGCTGGTTGTTGGCCTGTAATCCGGATATTGCTGTATATAGTGATTTAATCATTGCCGTTATCTCCTTTACATCGTTGAATCATTCGTGAAAACATGTTGTGTTGACGAAATAAACAAAAAATTATTCGCTGCTCTGTGACATCTTACTATAAGGAAAATCGTCATTGTGACGCCGACGATGGCGTTACCTTGATGATGGAGGAATAGGGTATTTCAGCGTCCTTTGTTGTCAGATAAGTGCTGCCGTCGTGATAGCTGACACCTGTGGTGTCAGCCTGGATATAGGCTGCGGTTGACATGGCGTTGCCGCTGCTGTCTTTGGCCTGGATAGTAAAAGAATACTGTCCGGCATCCACTGCCGCGCCGTTATTGTCCTTGCCGTCCCAGGTGATGCTCTGCTGTCCTGCAGCCACATTGCTGGTTGTGATGGTTCGGATATTGTTTCCTGAAGAATCGTAAATGCTGGTATTGACCGTGGTGGCGTCTTTGGCAAGCTGATACTGGATATTGTATGTGCCGCCCGTTGCGATGTTGAACGTGCTGCCTTTCGCCAAAACGGTTTTACCGATGAAATTAGGCGCCAGTGAGTTGTTGATGGACTGATCCAGCGCCTGTACCGTCTGAAGATTCGTATTCACATTGGTCATTTGTTCCAGAGCACTGAACTGCGCCAGTTGAGAGACAAACTGGGTGCTGTCCGTCGGGTTCAATGGGTCCTGATTTTGAAGCTGTGTTACCAGTATCTTCAGAAAGTCGTTTTTGCCCAGCGACTGGGTGGTGCTGGTGGTCGAGCTGGATGTGGAACTGCCTGATGTTGTAGCTGTGCCTAAAGTTGATACTGTCATGGCGACCTCATTATAATTTCCGGAATGAAAATCAGATCATCTCTTCGATATGTATTTCTTATGCAAAATAACTGATCTGAGATCCTTCCCTGATATAGTTCTGATGCTGGCGCCGTTCCGGAGGTGCTTCATCTGTTCCGGTGTTTTCCTGATGCAGGATATGGCCTGATGACGATGGCGCCTGATTAAAGGCGGAACTTTCATGCTGAGATGAAGCAAAATCCGAGCCATTTGACATCATCCCGACATCCACGGAATCCACTTTGATGCCGCTGTGTTGAAGTTCACTTTTGATGATCGGAATCTGACGCTCGATCATGTCTTTTACCTGAGCATTGTCCGCCAGAATTTTGACGGTTACCTGCTGTTGGTCGGTCGAGATGTGCAGGCGCAGCGCTCCCAGAGATTCCGGCTTGAGATCAATCTGAATGTGACTTTGTCCGGCCTGCAGGCCAGGTATCGCCTTTTGGGTGATTTGCTGTACAACATCGTTTTGAAATGTCTGCGGAACAGCAGAAGTTTCTTTTGCAATGGTGGTTGTTGCCGACAGCTTCGAAGATGAATTATCTCCCCAAATATGTACGATGGAAGTATTGCTGCTGGAATCCGTACTTTGGATTTTTTCGCTTTCTTTCTCACCGGGTTTAAGCATCGCTGTAAAATCCGATTGAGATAAATCCTGTCCGTCATGACCGCTGTTGGTATTGCCTGCTTCCTTGTTGACAGCGGCAACTGAATTCACCGCAACAGCAGTGCTGAGTCCGGGTATATTTCCTTGTGAATGGCCGGCAGCGTCTGGTTTAGCCCCGACGAGTTCATTGGAACGTCCGGATTTTTCAGATTGTCCTGATACAGTTGCTGCAGCGATATTGTCTTGCTGCAATGACGTATCTTTCGTCGGTTCAGCGGGTACAGCGCCAGCGGTCTGTATAATGCTCTGTGAAGCAGGGTTTTCGGCGCCCTGTGCATTCGGATCCATCGTTGCCTGAAGGGATCCGGTGGAGGCTGTTTTTTCAGATGTGGTTGTATGTGCTGTCGTTGGTAAATGCGTTAAGCTGTCATCAGAAGGTTCAACAGGAGCCGTGCCGGCAGTAGTATTCCCGGCAGTGGCACTTGCGGAGCCGGTGGTGTCAGGAAGCGGCTGGGATGAAGCTGTCACCGGGATGCCGAGTTTATCCGCGCCCGGCAACACTGCGGTTGCGGCAGTGGCGCCGGTTGCGGAGCCGGTGGTGTCAGGAAGCGGTTGGGGTGAAGCTGTCACCGGGATGCCGGGTTTATCCGCGCCCGGCAACACAGCGGTTGCGGCAGCGGAGCCTGTGGTGTCAGGAAGCGGTTGGGGTGAAGCTGTCACCGGGATGCCGTGTTTATCCGTGCCCGGCAACATTGCGATTGCGGCAGTGGCGCCGGTTACGGAGCCGGTGGTGTCAGGAAGCGGCTGGGATGAAGCTGTCACCGGGATGCCGAGCTTATCCGCGCCTGGCAACACTGCGGTGGCGGCAGTGGCGCCGGTTACGGAGCCGGTGGTGTCAGGAAGCGGCTGGGATGGAGCTGTCACCGGGATGCCGGATTTATCCGCGCCCGGCAACACTGCGGTGGCGGCAGCGGCGCCGGTTGCGGAGCCTGTGGTGTCAGGAATCGGCTGAGATGAAGCTGTCACCGGAATTGCGCCCTTGTCGGACGGTGTTTCGGCGGTGCAGTCCATACCGGCGGTCTGCTGAAAAGATGTCTTCTGGGTTATTGCCTGCTGCGGTGTGATGACGCCCATTAGACCGGCCATGATGGACATCAACTGCGAATCGTCGGATGCGCTGTGTTTGGACGGAGCCTCTTGTTTCGATGATACGGGCGCGGGTGTCGAGCTTGTTGTGGATGAATTATCTGCTCCTGAAACGATGGCGCCTAACAGGGAGAGCATCGACACGAAATTATCGGACTGAGAGCCTGAAGCCTCTGCAGACAAAGACGCCCCGTTTCCCTGTCCTTCCTTCACTGTCTGAGATTTACCGGACCCGGAAATGTCGCCTGTTGTGATTGCGGCAATGATATTGTTCATCATGATTGATGGCCTCATAATTAATAGGGTTTTTTGTTAAACCGGCTGATGGCGACCTCATCCAGAAATTCCTGGTTGAGCCTCATGATGTTTCCGGTAAACAGCGCCAGCTTTTTTTCTTTGAGCTTTTCAATGGTTTTCCGTTTTTTAACGGCTTCAATAAGTTCATCACGTTTTTGAGCGTACTGCGTTTCGAATACCGCCACTTTTTCCTGCTGAAGCGCCAGTTTTTGTGTCAGACATTCGATAAATCGATCATAAACGATATGCTCTGAAATACAGAGTCCCTGAAGCTGTTTGTGATTGAATTCCTGGATGGTGCGATCCTTGTCATGCTGCATTCGGCACAAAACGGATTTTTCTTCCCGAACCCTGCACTCACAGGCCGCCAGTTCTTTCTGAATGACTTCCTCGTGGTGCAGTCGATGATTTAACAACGCTTCCAGTGAAAACTTGAATGCGGCCATGATATGATTTCCTTTGAATGCGTGTTGAACGATCAGGACTTGAACATGGTTTCCAGTTGCTGAACGCTTTCCTCAAAATTGGCCCTGTCTTCGATTCCCTGCTGAAGATATCGGGTGATGCCGTCTATCATGCTGATGGCATGGTCAATTTTGGGGTTACTGCCGGGAACGTAAGCACCGATATTAATCAAGTCTTCCGCTTTCCGGTATGTCGCCAGCAGCGACTTGAAGGCGCCGGCGGCTCTCTTGTGTTCGGGAGAGGCGATGTCGCTCATGACCCTGCTGATACTCCGCAGGATGTCAATGGCCGGGTAATGATTTTGAATGGCCAGATCCCGCGTGAGTACGATATGTCCGTCCAGGATGGAACGAACGGCGTCAGCGACGGGTTCGTTCATGTCATCGCCTTCGACCAGAACCGTATAAAGTCCTGTAATTGTACCATCGTTCGATGATGTGCCTGCGCGTTCCAGGAGCTTGGGCAGCAGGGTAAATACGGACGGTGTGTATCCCTTGGATGTCGGCGGCTCTCCCAGCGCCAGGCCGATTTCACGCTGGGCCATCGCAAACCGGGTAACGGAATCCATCATCAGATTGACCTGCAGCCCCTGATCTCTGAAATATTCAGCAATGGTGGTGGCGATAAACGCCGCTCTCAGACGAATCAACGGAAGATGATCGGATGTGGCTACCACCAGAACGGAGCGCTTCAGTCCTTCCTCGCCGAGTTCTCTTTGGATAAATTCATTCACTTCTCTGCCGCGTTCGCCGATGAGCGCAATGACATTGACATCTGCGGCGGTTCTGCGGGCGATCATTCCCAGCAAGACGCTTTTGCCAACCCCCGATCCGGCGAATATTCCTACGCGCTGTCCGCAGCCTACGGTCAGAAGACCATTGATAGCCCGGATGCCCAAGTCCAAAGGTCTTTGAATACGGTTTCGTTCAAGAGGATTCATCGGCTCTGCATAAATCGGATATTCACGATGGCAAAGAATAGGCCCCTTGCCATCAATGGGATTTCCGATGCCGTCAACGACCCTTCCCAGAAGGGCGTCACCGACCGGAATACTGGCTTTCTGCTTTCCCGCGACCACCCGGCTTCCCGGACTGATACCTCGAATGTCTTCCAGCGGCATCATCAACACCGCATTGTCCCTGAACCCCAGTACTTCCGCGCTGATTTTCCGGTTTGTTCCCGGAGGATAAATATCACAGACACTTCCCAGATAGGATGCCGGTCCCAGAGACTCCGTCACCAGCCCCACCACTCGCGTTACCTTGCCGGTGGCGGTCGTGAGATCGACCTGATCCAGAAGACCATGATAATATTGCAAGCCGGATAATACGGTCATACAGATTCTGCAAGCTCCTTATCGACTTTTTCCAGCCTTGGGGCAAATGTCTCCTGAATGATCTGAATCTGCGTTTCGATTCTATCATCAATATCGCCGGAAGCGCCCTCGATTACACAGCCCCCCGGAGTGATCGCGGCGTCCGAAATAAAGGAAACCTCGCCTTCGACGGGCAATTGAGCGCGATGTTCCGAAATATGCCCGGCGTCTGAAGGATGAATCCGGATCGAAAGCGGCGGATGTACGGTCACGGCCGTCAGAGCATTCTGAACGGTTCGAACAATCATTTCAGGATTTATGGAGGGTTCCTGAAGAATGATCTTCCGGGCGATGGCCAGGGATAACGTGACGATTTCTTTTTCAGCTTTCAACTCGATTTTTCTCTGAAGATCATGGAAGTCCTTCACAGCGGTTTGCAGCATGTGCAGCGCCGATTCAATGCTTTTCAGGCTTTCGGCTGCACCGGTTTCATATCCCCGGGCATATCCTTCATTCTGTCCGGCGGCATATCCTTCCTTCTGACCTTTGGCATATCCGATTTCCTGCCCTTCCTGTATTCCCCGCTGGTAGGCATCCGCTTCCTTTTGCTGATTGGCCTGCGTCATCTCATCGATGATTTTCTGACAGGCTTCCTGTGTATTCTCCGGTTCCGGTGGAGCCTGCGAATCGATTGTATAATCGCTTTTGAAGGATTCCTGAACCACTTCGGAGCTGAGAAAAATACGCTGAAATGAACTGCCTGATGTTCCGGAAATTTTTTCGCTTGCTGTTACTGCACTCTCCAATATTTCGGGAAATAAATAGGGACATAAAGCGGCGCCGGAATCTGAAACCGTATCGAATTTTTTAAAAATATCATGCAATATAATCGCCTCCTTTCCGGCCGCTGATAATAATTTCGTTCTTGGCTTCCAGTTCCTGAATGATCTTGGTGATGGTTTGCTGCGCATCTTCAACATCTTTCATTCGAACAGCACCAACCGCCTCGATCTCTTCCTTGAGCATGACACCTGCGCGTTCCGACATATTCTTGAATATCTTGTTTTTAACTTCTTCCGAAGCACCTTTAAGCGCCAGCGCCAGTTTTTGGGTTTCAACCCTGCGCAGCACTTTTTGAAGGCCCTTGTCGTTCACCAGAATCAGATCTTCAAACACGAACATCATTTGCTTGATCTGTGCCGCCAGATCCGGATTGACTTCCTCGATTTCACCCAGAATTATTTCCCCTGCAGAACCATCCGCCATATTCAACAACTCCGCCAGATGGCTGACGCCGCCGGTTTTATGAGTGACCGATGACTTTTTCTTTTTCATGATTTCCCGAAAAACATGATCAATTTCCGTCACCATCCCGGACAGAATCTTATCCATCCGGGCAATCCTCATGGCCACTTCCAGTTTGAGATTATCCGGGAGACTGGACAATACAATGCTGCCGGATTCCGGTTTCAGATGCACAATGATGACAGCTATGGTCTGCGGGTGCTCATCCTTGATCAACTCGACAAGCTGGTCAGGCTCTATGGACTGAAGGGCTTTCAAAGCATTTTCTTCATCATCCGTCTCATCTTCGGTTTCATCAGAGGGTTTGTTTCCACCTTGTACCGATGCCGCCATTTCTTCCGGCGATATTTCCGGAAGCACGCCGGTTGTGGCTTCTGCATCATCTTCCTCTGCAGATTCATTCAGAATACGGCTTAAGGATTGCCGGTTTTTAATTTTTTCAATGAGCGCCGCAAATTCCTGAGCAATTTGTTCTACTACTTCCGGAGAAATGGAATCTATTTTTTTCAGATGTTCCTGAACGATCTGTCTTTCCGACTCACCCATGTGATTCAGAATTTCCCGGGATGCTTTTTCTCCCATTGAATGAATCAGAACGGCGACTTTCAATGCTCCTGTCAGCGGCGTTTTGTCCATAATGATAGTTTGAACTCCTCTGGAAGATGGTTACTGTTATTTATTAAACTCGTAAAAAATCGATTTTCAGACGACTTCGTAAAAAGTTCGCGGACAAGGTGCGCAAATCCTTCGTCATTGCGGCGCAACACAGCATGCGGACTTTTTACGAAGTCGTCATGTTTGTTTCATCCACTCTCTCAGCACTTCAATAAAAGCCTGATTATCCGCCAGCGCCAACTGAGAAAGCTGATCGGCCAGTGGTAGAGACATGGATGCAGATTCACCTTCGCCGGTGCCGTACTCCTTTTCAAGTTCGTTAACGGTTCGGGGAAATGATCCCAGTAAATCCATGTTTCCGGGGGCGTCTGTGGTCAGCCATTGAATCATGGGACGGATGACAAAGATGAATGTCAGCACCATAAAGATTCCTGAAAACAGGTATTTGAGATATACGGAATATTGCATCAGTGTGGAAATCCAGCCGCCGCCAGGGCTCTTGTTTCCTGTATCTCTGAGTCCTGGATTTTCAAAAGGAATATTGGCGACTTCAATTGCATCGCCTCTTGCAGACGAATAGTTCACAGCGCGCATGACAATATTTTTTATTTTGTCGATTTCTTCAGGACTTCGAGGAACATATTGCTGCGATGTTTTCCCATTTTTATCGGTGACCGTTTTGTAGGTGCCGTTTACCAGTACGGCAACTGAAAGTCTGCTGATCTGGCCGATAGGTTCAATGGTGTGGCTTGTCATCTTCCCGATTTCGTAATTAACGGTCTGGTTTTTTTTCTGATTCACTGGTGTTGTGGATACAGTGGCCGTTGTATTCGACGCGCCGGCTACATTGGCGGCTGCGCCTGCTGCTTGCGGTTGCTGATTATTGGCTGCCATTGCAGCATTGGAGCCCGGTATTCCTGCGGGCGTCCTATTCAGATTTGTAGTGGATTCATTTAAAAGCTGTTCGCTGCGCACGACTTTGTCGTCCGGATAAAAACGTTCTTCGGTTTTTTCCTGCTTTTTAAAGTCCATGGATGTTGACAGCCGGACAATGGCTTTGTCTGGCCCTAACGCATTTTCCAGCATCGTTTTTACTCGGCGTTCCAGATTCCGCTCCACGGTTTCTTGATACGCCAGTTGATCCGCCCTGATTTTTTCAAATTCGGTTTTTTCTTTTTTTTCTCCGATTTGATTGCCATAAGTATCTACAAGGGTAACGTTTTCAGGCTTCAATCCCGCGATGCTCGATGAAATCAGATGGATGATTCCCTGTATCTGATCCGATGTCAATGTTTTCCCATGTTTAAACTTGATGACCACGGAGGCTCTGGCCGGCTCTTCATCTTCAACAAACAGGGTTTTGGGCGGAATGACGAGATGAACCCTGGAGCTTTCGATTTCTTCAAAGCAATCGATGGTTCTGGTTAGTTCTCCCTGAAGCGCTCGCAGATAATTGACGTTCTGGACAAATTCCGTCATTCCCAGTTTGGAGTGATCGAAAATTTCAAAACCTACCCCACCGCCTTGCGGCAGTCCGGCGGTAGCGAGTTCCATTCGGGTTTCATACACCTTTTCTTTGGGTACGAGGATGGCGCCGCCATTGGATGAAACCTGATAGGGAATTTTTTTTGCCTTGAGCTGGGCGATGACAGCACCGGAGTCTTCAGCGGAAAGACCCGAAAACAGCACCTGATAATCCGGTCTGCCGCTGAGAAACAAAATCAGGGCAAAACCTCCCAGAACTCCTGCAACAACGGAGAACAAAGCGATTTTCCGGCTCAGGCTTAACCCGCTGTAAATTGTTTGTAATTGCGTAAAAACGCTTTTTAGCTGCATGGATATTATTCCTCGCTAAACCTGACGACTTTATAAAAAGTCAATTTTCAGACGGCTTTGTAAAAAGTTCGCAGGCAAGGCGCGCAAATCCTTCAGGAGTGAGGCGTACTTTTGGGTACGCCGCAGCGACGAAGGATGCAGTGCAACACCGCATGCGGGCTTTTTACGAAGCCGTCAAACCTGCATTCGCATGATTTCCTGGTAGGCGTCGATGACCTTGTTTCGTACCTGCATGGTCAGTTGAAATGCCACACTGGCTTTTTCCATGGCGATCATCGTGTTATGAACATCTTCATCCTTTCCGGATGCGAGATTCTGGGCTGCGGTATCCGCAGCATTCTGGAGGTGATTGACTTCTTTCAGATGTTCCTTGAGCATTTCGCCAAAAGAGGCTTCCGGGGCATCGCCAGCTTGAGGTGATGACTGCGATGACGGATTGACAGGGAAAAATGTTTGGGTATTTATTTGAGTATTTAATTGGAGCGGCTTCATATTACTTTCCTATTTCAAGCGCTTTCAGCACCATGTTTTTTGAATCCGAAATGGCTGTTACGTTGGCTTCATAACTTCGAGATGCGGACATCATGTTCACCATTTCCTCCACAACGCTGATATTGGGCATGGCTACAAAGCCCTGACCGTTGGCATCCGGGTTTTGCGGGTCATATTTCATGATGGGCGCTCGCTGATCATTGACGACATCCATCACCTTTACATCCGTTGGTTTGCCGTTCAGTTCCGCATTCATGACGTCACTGAACTTGCCTGATACCGGCGTTGCAGCGAAAACAGGCTCCTGACGCTGATAAGGGCCGCCCTGGGGTGTCCGTGTGGTATTTACATTGGCCAGATTGCTGGATACCAGATTCATTCTGAGCCGCTGTGCCGATAATCCTGAAGCGCTGGTTTGTATAGCGTTAAAAAAATCCATAATTACCCCACTGTTCCACTGATAGCTTTTGACAATGATTGAAATTTTTTTGTAATCATCTCAGCGGAGGCATTGTAAAGAAGACCATTTTCTGACATCTCTGTCATGGTTTTGTCAATGTCCACAGTGTTGCCGTCTTCCCGGAAATTGTACTGGGGCTCCTCGACCTGAATGACTTCAGGGTGCTCTCCATTGGAGAGCTCCGGCAGAGCAAAGTGCATCGGCTGGGTCTGAAACAGATTCAGCTTTCCGTCTTTCTGGTCAGCCTTTTGCATCTCTTTTTTCACCATGACATCAAATGCCTTGAAATTGGGCGTATCCATGTTGCTGATATTAGAAACCAGCAAACTGTGTTTCTCGGATCGCAGGTTCAGACTTTTTTCCAGAACCGAAAATGTTTGATTGAATAATCCCATGGGTTCCATATCGCATGTCCTTTCTGTTGATGATGTTGCTGAAGTAGAAAGCAATATTGATGCCAATGATGAAATTGATTTGTTTAGCGATTTGAAATTATTAAATATACGATAGGTTCACAAAGGCGCAAAGCTGCTGGAGCAGGATACATTCTGGCCTTTTGCGTCACTTCGTTGACAGGGGACGGAGACCTGTGACGGTTATGTTTCTTGCATACGGTTGGCGGCTGCGATATCATCATTTCATAATCAGCCGGTTTGAGGTGGACTATGAAGAATATCTGGATTATCGGGGCAGGGCGATTCGGGAAAAAAGCGGTAAGCGCCATGAAACGCCATCATCCACATGCAGTGGTCACCGTGATGGACCATTCTCCGCAGGCTTGTTCGGCCATTGATGATCCCGCAGTTACCACAATATGTACGGATGGTGTTTCATATCTGTATCATCACCTGGAAAATGGTGCAGATCCCGACTGGATCATTCCGGTGATACCTGTTCACCTGGCGTTTGAATGGATGCGCCTGAGACTTTTGTCTGAATATCGGCTGGAACCTGTTGAAATCCCGGAAGCCGTCAAACGATCGCTTCCCAATGTCCACTCCGGAAAGTCAGGCGAGATATTTGTCAGTGTCGCGTCTTTTGTCTGCCCTGAAAATTGTCCGGAGCCTTCAGATATCTGTACCTATACCCGTAAGCCCAGAACGCTGATACTGCATCAGAGGCTTCAATCTCTTTCCTGTCCGCCATTTGTCAATGTGGCGCTTCAAAGTCAGCAACTGGCGCCGGGAATCGGGGGCCTGCGTCCGCAAAGCCTGTGGGATGGTCTTGCGGCGGTTCTGGCAGCGCGATTTCCTGTCCTTTTGAGTACCGCCTGCAAGTGTCATGGTGTCGTTCAGGCATTCAGAATCATTCCGTCAAGCGCCGGATCGGCATCTGCCATGAATTTAACAGGTTGATTTTTATAAGGTTTTCGGAGTGGCTGGTGAGGTGATAACGATCTTCTTTCAGGCTTTTCCCTTGATTTACCCATAGTTTTATGAATAATGGCGACCATGGGTTATATTTTTGATTTCAATACTGCCAGGGCTTATGAACAATGGATTCAGAATCCGAAAATCCAGAGAACGGCTGCGCTCGAAAATCGCCTGATGCTTCAGATGCTCAATCCATCCCGTGGGAAAACCTTGCTGGAAGTCGGTTGCGGATCCGGCATCGGACTACTGCCGTTTATTGAAAAAGGGGTGCTGGTGACAGGTCTGGATCCTTCTCCCTATATGCTCGATATCGCCCGTTCGATTGTGGGGCAACGCGTTGATCTGCACAGAGGGGTTGGTGAGGATTTGCCGTTTGAGGACAATTCTTTTCACTACGTCTGTCTGAATTCGACTCTGGAATTCGTGGACGATCCCCATAGTGTCCTTGCGGAAGCCTGCCGCGTGGCCAAGCATAAAGTATATGTCGGTATTCTCAACCGCTATGCGCTTCGGGGATATCGCAAGCGGATCAAAAACGTTTTTGAGGAAAACATGGCAGATCCCTTGAGTTATTTCAGCGTTGGAGACATTAAACGGACATTGCATCAACTGCTGGGGAATGTGCCGATGTATGCACGGCATACCTGCCATTTTCCGGTATCATGGATTGCCATGATGCGGTGGATGGAACAGTCACCTCCGATGCAGTTGTGCCCGTTGGGTGCTTATGCGGGGATTGTCGCCTTATTGATTCCCAAATTCAAAACCACGCCGATTTCTCTGGAATATCATTCCAAGACGGCCGCAAGCACTGTTCCCGGTTAGATACATCTGGCATTAGGATGCAGCCGGACTGTCCATGACAAGGAGGAACACCCATGGAAGCTTGTCTGTATGAACCGTATAAAGATTCAAGAGTTCGATGTTGTTTATGCAGCCACCGCTGTATCATTTCCGATAGCTGCCGGGGAGTTTGCGGCGTTCGGGAGAACCAGAGAGGTGTCCTGAATACGCTGGTGTATGGCAAACTGATTGCCAGTCATGTAGATCCGATTGAAAAAAAGCCGTTTTATCATTTTTTTCCCGGAAGCCTCTCGTATTCCATCGCTACGGTGGGATGTAATTTTTCATGCCGTTTTTGTCAGAATTCCGAAATATCCCGGATGCCGGCGGATCATAATGGTAAAATCGCGGGAACGGCGGCTTCTCCCGAATCCGTCGTCGAACATGCGCTGCAAACGGGTTGTAAAAGTATTGCTTATACGTATACGGAACCCACCGTCTATTTTGAATTCGCTCTGGATACGGCAAGGCTGGCGCACGAAAAAGGACTTTACAATGTGTTTGTCACCAACGGCTATATGACACGGGAAGCGCTCGAAATGATCCAGCCGTATTTGGATGCCGCCAATGTGGATTTAAAAGCGTTCAACAATGAATTCTACAGAGATGTCTGCGGTGCGAGTCTTGAACCGGTGCGTCGAACCCTTATCTTGATGAAATCCATGGGTATTCATGTCGAAATTACAACGCTGCTGATTCCTGGCATGAACGATGACACTGCGGAGCTTTCCGATATGGCGGCATTTATTTTTTCAGAGCTGGGTCCGGACACTCCCTGGCATATCAGCCGGTTTCATCCCACATATCGGATGACCGATTGTCCGCCGACACCTTTGGCATCTCTGCTGTCCGCACGCGAAACAGGTCTGAAAGCCGGTCTCAGATATGTTTATACCGGTAACGTTCCGGGCGAACAGGGCGAAAACACATTTTGCTGGCGTTGTGGTAAACTGCTGATCGACCGATGGGGATTTACGGTGCGATGCAGCCGAATCGAAAATAGTCGCTGCGCCTACTGTGGTGCGTCCATTGACGGACATTTTAATTGATATCCTATTCAAGGCAAAACATATGAAAAATAATCTGAGGGTACAACTTTTTTGGGGCATTGCGTTATGTCTGGCGGGGATCGGGGTTTTTTTCAGGATTCCTCAGGTGATGCCACAGGTGAAATCCATTCCACAATTTTTGAACGCCATCGGGTTTATATATTTTTCGTTTTATCTTCTGGGAATTCTGCTTGTTGTCGGTGGGGTCAAAAAACTTCACGATGTCTATAAGAAATACAAAAAAATGCCGTGATAACGGTTTCGTGAAAGGGAAACTTTCGTATGACATTGGCGCTGGACAGCGATATGGATTTTTCGAATCCAGAACTTTATAAACCCGTGGGGTGCAAGGTCTGCACTAAATAGCCGGTGAAATACAAACCGTATATCATACCGGCAGTCCTGATACTGTTTTACGTGACGGCTGTTTGCATTCTCTGTGCCGTCCCTCCGGTGGCGCGTGATGCGCTGACCCACCATCTCTATGTTCCCAAGCTGTACCTGAGGCATGGCGGCATCTATGAAATTCCCCGGATTACGTTTTCCTATTATCCGATGAATCTGGAAATGTTGTATCTGGCGGCCTTGTATCTGGGTTCCGACATTCTTCCCGCATATATTCATTTTGCCTTTGCATTGATGACCGCATTTCTGATCTTCCGCTATCTGAAAAACAGACTGAACCTTTGTTTTGCGCTGTATGGCGGAATGTTTTTTTTATCCGTTCCTGTCATTGTCAAGCTTTCCATAACCGCTTATGTGGATTTGGGGCTGATATTTTTCACCACATTTTCCCTGTACTGGCTTTTTAAATGGCTTGAAAACGATTTTTGTCTCCGGTGCCTGGCGATTTCAGCCGCTGGCTGCGGTCTGGCTCTCGGAACGAAATATAATGGACTTCTCGTCCTGTTTTTATTGACCTTGTTTATACCATTTGCTTACGGAAATGGAAGTGCTGAAAGGCGCCGTCGTTTTTTTAAACCCCTGGGGTTCAGCGTCGTGTTTTTTCTGATATCCCTGTCAGTGTATTCTCCCTGGATGATCCGCGATGTCCTGTGGAAGCATAATCCCGTATATCCGTTATACAATTCATGGTTCAATCCGGCAGCGCCTGCTGCGGTAATCGGGGCGGAATCAGGGCGGAATTCACACGATCTTGACCATTTGCCGTTCAATCAATTCCTGATCCGGAAATATGTGTATCACGAATCCTGGTGGCAGACCCTTTTGATTCCTCTGCGTGTATTTTTTGAAGGTCAGGACGACCAGCCGGCGCATTTTGACGGACGGTTGAGTCCGTTATTGTTTTTCTTGCCGTTTTTCGGATTTTTTTTCATCCGGGAAAAACCGGAACCTGTTCAGTTCGAAATGAAGCTGCTTCTGGCATTTTCGGTGCTGTATCTGCTTTTTGCCTTCGCGCTTACGGATATGCGGATTCGCTATATTGCACCCATCGTTCCGCCTCTGGTGATACTTTCCATCATTGGTTTGCACGATCTGTGGCGATGGATCCAATCGTCTGCCCCCCAGATCCGCAAAGGCTGGGGCGTTGCCATGATCTGCACAGGCGTTGTCGCTTTTTTTGCTCTGCATGTTTCATATCTGACCAGGCAGTTCTCCATCGTGCAGCCATTGCCGTATATTCGGGGAGACATCCGTCGAGACGCCTATATCACAAGATACAGACCGGAGTTTCCGGCCATCGAGTTCATCAACCGGCATTTGCCTGCAACGGCTCAGATACTGGCCTTATGGCTGGGAGATCGGGGATATTATTTCGACAGGAAAGTTTTTTTTGCCCTGAAGTTGCCCGAAACGATTATCGATCAGTCCGACTCTCCGGAATCCGTGGCGCTGGCGCTCCACCGCATGGGGATATCCCATATTCTAGTGCGCTACGATCTTATGAACGACTGGCTTTCCCGGCAACCTGATACTCACGATAAAATGATGCTGATATCATTTTTTCAGCACAATACCCGTCTGATTTTTTCAAAACTCGGACATGGCGTCTATGAAATTCTGAGATAAGGGGATCGCGGACGGATATTCTTCTGATTGGAAGATGCCGAAATCATAAACGCTTGTTTTCAGGTCAGACAGTTTTCAGCCACACACAGGCGTCGGTTCCGAATGGCTGCCGATTGCTCAGTTCCAGACGGCCTCCCATCTGATTCAACATTTTTCGGCATATGGAAAGACCCAATCCCGCATGGCCGCTGCGTGTTGTAAAAAATGGCGTAAAAATCCGCGAGCGGATATCCGGATGAATACCGGGGCCATTGTCCTGAATCTGAACGACCAGATGTTCGAAGAGCATGTATGCGGATAGTTCGATTTCTGGAAATGCAACATCAGAAACCGCTTCTGCGGCATTATCTATGAGATATTTCAAGATGTTTTGAACTGCAGAAAGATTGGCGATAATACGGCATGATTCGGACTGAATGTGATGGGAAAACCGAATATGTTTGTCCGCCAGCCGTTCCCGCGTTAGAACGACACAATCATTCCAGAAAGATATCAGGGGAATTTCTTCCAGTTCGCCAACCGTGGCGCGGGCGTATGTCCGCATGGCATCCAGAAATTTATGCTGGCGTTCGACCTGGTCCTGCGCCCGATATAAAAATTCCAGCCGGGCGTTTTCATCAAAATCATGATAATTCCGGATTAACACATCAATGGTCATTTTCAGGGAATTAACCGTATTGCCGAATTCATGGCGCAACGTAGAAAAAATCTGCTCCAGATCGTCTGTCAGCTCTCCATTTCCTGTATTCATCTAAGATTCTACCATACTTTCCGGCGATCCCCTTACGAGATCAACAGCTGCTGAATCCTGGTCAAAAATTTTCCGGCAACCAGACGAATATTGCCCAGCGTGGATTCCCGGTTTACGACAAGTCCTATGTAGTAAATGGGGGTTACCGGACGACAGACCATCCAGATATTGCTGGTCTGAACGATGGTTTCTTCCAGCGTACCGGCGTTGTCAAGGGTTTTAAGGGCTTTGTTCACGGTGCTCGTCATCATGCCGAATTTAGCGGAAAAAGCATCCGATGCCAATTGTGACAGATTGTGATCAGCAATGACAATACCATCAACATCCATTAGACAGATCATCAGAACGCCACTTATTTCCGATGCCATCTCATTGAATAAATTCTGAATTTGCTGCATAGGCCGATGCTTTTCAGATGTGGCTGTTTCAATGATCCCGACGCCGGCTGCAGGGGAGGATGCAGACCTGGCTGGTGGTATTATGGAGTCCTTTCTCTGGGAATCGACAATTTTATGAGACTCCGGCGGAGCAGGCTTTACCGCTGTTACAGGAGGTACGGTTATCTTCGGCATCTCGATATCCGGAGTGAACATGGTGAAATCAGAGGTTTCATCGGAAAAATCCGTTCCGTCGTCCTGGAGATTTTCGTCTTTCCGCCGGGAGGACTCCATCAGAAGTGACATCAGTCCGGTGTTGATACGCCGAATAATTTTTTTGTCCGGAAGGCTTTTGAAAGAAAGCTGCACCTGATCCCACATCATCATTTCGATAGCGGCTTCTTCGCCAGTCAGACTGCCGCATACCGCATCGAATAATTCTCCCTGATGAAAATAGAACAGCCCTTTCCGGTTTCGCGTGAAAACTTCCAAAAGACAGGTTTTTTCCTCCATGGCAATAAGCTGAGTAAAGCTGCTGATGGAAATACCTGTCATGCTGCCATGCTGGGTGCTTCTTTTCAGCCCTTCTTCGATGCTGGAAAGCAGCACATCAAAATCGAGCGGTTTGTCCAGAAAACCGACAATTCCGATAGACTCGAATTTCCCCTCAATTTCGCGGGTGCCGTATGCGCTCATGACGATGACCGGAATGGCGGGGAAATGCACATTCATATAGACCAGAAGTTCAAAACCGTCCATTTGAGGCATACGGATATCGGTTACCACCAGATCGACCGTTTCGGAAGACAGGATTTTCAGCGCCTTTTTCCCATCTTCTGCAGTCAGCAGACGGAAGCGGTCTTTATATGCATCAAAACCAGCTTCGATGCTGAGAAGCAGTGATTTTTCGTCATCAACAATTAAAACATTTTTCATTGGCGATCTCACTTCAGCCGAAGTTGCGAAGGGGGCACGACAGTAGCAAACGGATCATTCACCCACAGATGTGGAAAATCGGAACTGAGGGGGATTTGTCAAATGTTTTTTCACAAAACACATTCCCGCAGACCGGATGACTGCCGCCCTGTACTTTTCGGGGAACCCGGCGGGAAGCTGAATGTGGATGTCAATCTGTTCAACCATCCAGGTGGCGCTGTTGCGCTGAAAGGAAAGAATTACTTTCAGATCTGTGATGTCGATACCACGTTCCTGGCAAAATGAGGATACATAAATACCGGCGCAGGTGCCGATGGACGCCAGAAACAGATCAAATGGTTCCGGAGCGGTGTTGTCGCCGCCTTCATTGAGCGGTTGATCGGTATGTACGGTAAATCCTTTGTAGGTAGCGTCCACTTTTTTGTTTCCCGGAAACGTAATGACCATATCCATGATTAAATCTCCCTGATGGCAATGACAGTGTGTTGTGATGAATTTACAAATGGAGCCACTGAATACATGCTTTTTTCATATGCTTTTTACATCAATAAATCAATGGAGGACTTTTATACAAACGTCTCTTGACCCAAGTGACCTTCTACTATAATAATACCGCGGGAAACAATTACCGGCAAAGAAAAACGTCCAATCTCTGAGCAGGCGCTGCATCCGGACTTTTTACGGAACTGTTACAACCGATATAAAAATGAAAATATCTTTTGCCTTCTGCGGATCGCCGGGCATTTTTCCGGTGATATGTTGAGGGAGCGGAGCGTCATTGAAACAGATCATACTGGGTACTGCAGGGCATATCGATCACGGCAAGACGAGTCTTATCAAGGCCTTGACCGGAACTAACACGGATCGACTGAAGGAAGAACAGCTTCGGGGGATTACCATAGAACTGGGGTTTGCTTCGATGGATCTTCCCGGTGGGCAGCATTTGGGCATTGTGGATGTTCCGGGGCATGAGAAATTCGTCAAAACCATGGTAGCAGGCGCTACGGGTATTGATATGGTGGTGATGGTCATTGCGGCGGATGAGGGCATTATGCCCCAGACCCGTGAACACATGGAAATCTGCATGCTGCTTCAGGTGCAGTACGGGCTGGTCGTTCTCACCAAGGTGGATATGGTGGATGAAGATTGGCTGGAGCTTGTCATGGATGATGTGCGGGTTTTCACACAAGGTACTTTTTTAGAAAATGCTCCCATCCTTCCGGTTTCATCTGTCACGGGTCAGGGAATTCCTGAACTCGTTCAGGCGCTTGAAACACTGAGTGCCGCCATTCCCGAACGTTCCACGACCAATCTGTTCAGACTTCCTGTGGACAGGGTGTTTACCATGAAGGGGTTTGGAACGGTTATCACGGGGACACTGATATCCGGCGTAATTCATGTCGGTGATCCGGTGATGATTTATCCGGTGGGGGTTACATCCAAGGTCAGAGGGATCCAGGTGCATAACGCCAGCGTCGATCAGGCGGTATCCGGTATGCGGACAGCCATTAATTTTCAGGGGCTGGAAAAGACCTCGATCAACCGGGGAGATGTACTGTCCAGTCCGAATGCACTGACACCCAGCTATATGATCGATATTGTGTGTCAGTATCTCAAGAGCAATAAAAAACCGATCAAAAACCGTACGCAGATTCGTTTTCATACCGGCACCAGCGAGGTTCTGGGAAATCTGATTCTTCTCGACAGTGAAGAACTGGAAGCAGGCAGTACGACCGTAGCCCAATTGCGGCTTGACGCGCCGGTGACACTGGTCAAGGACGACCGGTTTGTGATTCGGAGCTATTCACCGGTGCGAACGATTGGCGGTGGCAGTGTTTTAAATCCGGTTCCTCAGAAACACAAACGCTTCAAACCGGAGGTCGTTTCCGGGATTCAGCGACTGGTGAACATGCCGCCTGAGGATGTTGTCGTATCCCATGCGGATGAATCAGGATATCAGGGGATACGGTATTCGGATCTGCGGATCATGACCAATACATCCGATAAAAAACTGGATGGATTTCTGACACGGCTGCTGTCCGATAAAACCCTGATAATGGTGGACCGGGAACAGCGCATTTACATCCATCGCACCTGTTTTGAACGACTGATGGAGGAAGCCGGTACATTGCTGGCAGCGTTTCATAAATCCAATCCGCTCAAAATCGGGATGTCCAAGGAAGAACTGAAGTCCAGGTTGCCGCCTCATGTCAGCTCCCGGCTTTTTACCCTGATGATTCAGCAGATGGCGAAAAATAATCAGGTGGTTCAGGAAGAAAACACGGTTCGTCTTTCAACGCATTCGGTGTCATTGGGGCAGGATCAGACAGATGTCCGCGAGAAAATTCTCGATACTTATAAAAAAGATGGTCTCACGCCTCCATATTTCAAGGAGTTCTGTAAAACCCGGAATCTGGATGACGCCAAGGCCAGAGCCGTCCTTCATGTGCTGGTGGACGAGGGATTGATCATCCGTATCCGGGAGGATATGTATTTTCACAGGGAGGCTATTGACGCCATCCGGAAGAAGCTGGTTGATTTTTTGACGGTTCATGGTGAAATTTCAACGCCTCAGTTCAAGGATATGACAGGGGCTTCCCGTAAGTTCGTGATACCGATTATCGAATATTTTGACTCCCGCAATGTCACCATCCGAGTGGGAGATATCCGTAAACTCAGAAACGGATGAAGGAGTAATTATGGAATCATTCAAAGATTTTGCTACAAAGCGCATGATTATCGGCGTTGTGCTGGCCGTAGCTTTGTTGTGGCTTGTGGCAACGATCATTGGCCTGCTGAGCAAACCGGCGACAACCCCTGTGGCGTCTCTGCCGCATGAACGTTCCAGTGTCCAGACGCCTGCCATGCCGAGGACTGCGGCGGTACACCCGGATGCGGCGGAGACAGCGAAAACAGCCTCCGGGTTTGTTCCGCCCCCTGCCCCGGGAACGGCTGTTCATCCACAGATTGTGCCTTCGGTGCCATCCAAGGATTCAAACAGAATGCTGCCTCATGCCGTTCTTCAGGAGCCGGAAAAAACAGGTTCAACGTCTGCAAATGGAACAGTCACGGTAGCAACGGCCCCTGTAAAGAAAAAAACAGGGGTTGCGTTTGTCACGGAGCTAGTAAAACCGCTGGATTATGAACTGCACGGCCGTTTCTGGGGGTGGCGACCCAATGACATCCTGAATTTTACGGATGATGTCAATAACTTCCAGTTGGGTGTTCTGGAAGTCACTCGCAGGACGGTGACAATTTTGACGGAAAAACTTTCCAGAACCGGCAGCGTCGAGTCTCTTGATAAAAATCTGGAGCGGGCTATGGACTGGCTGATGACCAAGCCGGACCGTTACTGGTTTCCTTCACCCGAGTCTCGGTATGACGACGCCTTGTCTGAGATTAACATCTATAAAAGCAAGCTCGAAAAAAATGAGGCGGCGTTCTACACACGTGCAGACAATCTGCTGCCGCTTCTGGCCTCTTACGACAATCTTCTGGGAAGTTGCGATGAAAACCTGATCAAAACGCATGAGCCAGACGGAAAGCCGGTCAGTTGGTTTAAGGTGGATGATTATTTCTATTATGCGCAAGGCGTTGCCAGCTCGCTGGAAACGATTTTAAAAGGAGTTCAGGAAGATTTCAGCCTGGTGCTGGAAACCCGTCATGGAACTGAAATCCTGCGTCACGCCATTGAAGCCTGTCACAGAGCTTCTGAAATTCATCCCTGGGTTGTTACGGACGCCGCCTACGATGGCATTCTGGCTAATCACCGCGCCAACCTGGCAGCGCCGATCAGTCACGCCCGGTTTTACATCGATGTGCTGATCGCAGCGCTGTCCACGTAAGGGAATTGAAAGATGTTATGATGCCGGTCAATTACCTATAGAAGCCGTAATCATGCAGTACGCTGAGTTTAAAACCGGTATATTGAGAATTTTCAATTCCCTCGATGCGTGCCGAATTTACGGCTTTTTTGCCGTTCTTCCAAATGGAACGCCAACTTTTTTCATTCGGTGCCTCAAGGTCTTGGGATTGATTTTTAGAAGTTCGGCAGCCCCGCCCTTTCCTTCCACCTTACCCCGGGAAATGGCCATGGCCTTCTGAATGTGCAGGGCCATGGCCTTATCCAGACTCAGTAATTCTTCGGGGATTGCCTCCAGTTTCTGTAACTTGTCTTGGCAATTATGCGTTGTTGATTGTGAAATTTGGATATCCCCAAAGATCAGCGGGTCACCCTGGCTTAATATTAATGCACGTTCCACGGCGTTTTCCAGTTCTCGGACATTGCCCGGCCAGTGATGGGATAAAAGCTGATCCAATGCGTTTTCAGCCAGCGGGGGGATGGCGCTTATCTTCATTTCTTCGCACTTTTTCTGGATAAAGTATTGAACCAGCGTTGGAATATCGGAAATACGATGTCGAAGAGGTGGAATGATAATGGGAAAAACCTTCAGACGATAATACAGATCATAACGGAATTGTCCTGTTAGTAACATATGATCCAGATCTCTGTGAGTGGCGGCAATGATCCGGATATTGGTTTGAATCGTTTCTGTGCCGCCAACCCGCTCGATTTCCTTTTCCTGCAACACCCGAAGCAGTCTTACCTGGGCTTCGTGTGATAATTCCCCAATTTCATCCAAAAACAGTGTTCCACCGTAGGCCCGCTCAAAACGACCAATTTTTCGGGCAATGGCCCCTGTAAAAGCGCCTTTTTCATGTCCGAATAGCTCGCTGTCCATCAGGCCTTCCGGAATGGCTCCACAATTGACTTTGATGAAAGGTCCTTCCCGTCTCAGGGACAAATTGTGAATAGTGCTGGCGATCAGCTCTTTGCCAACCCCGGTTTCCCCTATCAACAATACCGGACTGTCCAGTGGGGCTACCTGCCTGACAAGATCCATCACACCTCTTAAACCAAAGTTTGCTCCGATTACTTCCACACCGGAAATCTGTCGTAGTTCATTTTTCAGATAACGATTGCTGTCGACAAGAATATCATTAAATGCATTAAGCTTGCGATACCGTAAACTGTTGCTGAGAGCGATGGCAAAGGGTTCGTTCAGCATGGACAGAAGTTTTTCATGCTTGGCATTAAACACGATACCTGGGTTGCCATGAACAGCAACAGTTCCCAAAAATTCACTTTCGATGACAAGATCCATAACAAGCAGCGACTGATCAAGCCCTCCCAAGCATTTCATCGCTGGCGCAGCAACAGGATCGTCGGCGGCTCTTTGAATATTGTGGATGCGAATAGAACGTTGTTCCAAAGCTTGTTTGCGCCCCCTTTCACACATCGTGAACTTGATCGATAGTGCCCTGTATTTCTCGGTAGTTGCATGAGCGATAATTTCGGCAACGCCTGTTTTCTGATTGTAAATGTAAAGGCTCATTTGATTGGCCGGGAGAAAATCCCGAATATATAAAAGGCATTGCCATAACGCTTTTTCCATATCCAGACTGCCGCAAATCTTAAGCGTTGCATCCCGAAAAAAACTGTTTTTGTCTATGCGCATTCAGTCATACTCCATATAGAAAAATGATATTATCCTGGAATTCGAAACGACAACCGAAGATTGACGGTTTCACAAAAAACTATCCTCACATTAAACTATTATATATCATAGCATATGACAATAATCTATCATAATAAATCATTTATTCTATTGTATTTGATAGAATAAAAATCAATGGGGATGGATCTAAGTTTATTCGCAATATATCTATTTAATAATAAAGCACATACTCTGATGATGCCGATTTGGCATGTTTATTGATATGTCCTTTTTATATCATCTCAGACCAATGTCATGGAGATACACCAGGGGCAATTCGGCACGGACTGGCGATTCTCGATACTCTGAAATCTAAAGGGGAAAAATTATGACAGATCAATTAATAAAGGGATTTGCATCTACATCAGGCGATGACTACCAGCTCAACACCGTTTCCTTCATCAGAGGAGCTGCTATAACCTATCCGGAAGTGGAAATCGCTTCACGGCGGCTGGATGGCACGATGTTTCGGTATACTTATCGTGATGCATATCGACGGATTCAACAGCTTGCGAATGCGCTAACTACTCTCGGGATCAAACCGGGCGACCGGGTTGGCGTGATGGAATGGAATACACATCGCTACTGGGAGCTGTATCAAGCCATATCCGGCATTGGCGCTGTGCTTCTTCAGGTTAATCTGAGAATTTCGGGTGATGACAAAATCTATGTAGTCAATCACAGCAAACCCGTATTAATGGTCGTCAATGAATCTCTGCTGCCACTGATTGAACCAATAGCCGACAGACTGACGACGGTGAAAGGTTATATCGTGATCACCGATAACGCTATGGATCAGGTTTCCACCCGATTGAATCCGGTCTGCAGTTATGAGGATATGCTGGCAGTCGAAAAACCGGTTTATGACTGGCCTATGATCGATGAAACCTCCGCCTATGCTGCCTGCTATACAACCGGTACTACCGGCAAACCCAAAGGCGTATATTACTCTCATCGTTGTATTTACCTGCACACCATTACAATGGCGATGACTTTGAGTATGAGCAATCGGGACGTTATTTTGCAAATCGTTCCCATGTTTCATTGTCATGGATGGGGATTATTTTTTTCCGCATGTGCGATAGGCGCCAAACTCGTTTTCCCGGGAATGTATACAGCGGAAAAACTCGATGGGCTGGTCGATTTGATGATCTCGGAAAAAGTAACAGTGACCGCCGGCGCGCCGGCGATTTTCCTGCCCATGTTGCATTATCTGCGGTCCTTGCCTGACAAACCAAAATTCAACAACTTGCGGATGCTTTCCGGCGCTACTGAGCCTCCTCTTGCCATGATGAAGGGGTTTAGTGAGTTCGGAGCGGATGTCGTTCACGTATATGGCGCAACTGAAACCACACCGTTAGCGACCGTTAATCTTCCAAAACTGTCGATGGCTGATTGGCCGGAAGAAAACCGTTGGGATTTTAGAAAGCGGCAGGGACTAACCTTGTGTGGTTTGGAGATTAAGATCGTTGATGCTGAGAGGAATGAACTGCCACGGGACGGCGAATCTGCTGGTGAAATTCTCATCCGTGGCCCCTGGATTACGCGTTCCTACTACAACGATACTCGAAACGAGGGAGCGTTCATGGATGGATACTGGCGCAGCGGGGATGCCGGTTATATCGACAGAAATGGGTATCTGAAGGTCAGTGACCGTTTCAAGGATATCATAAAGAGCGGTGGCGAGTGGATATCATCGATCGACCTGGAAAATGCTATCATGGCTCACCCGGCTGTGATCGAGGCCGCAGTAGCCGGAATTGAGCACCCCAAATGGCAAGAGAGACCCCTCGCGTTAGTAGTGATTCGAAAAGACATGAAAGGCAGTATCACCCAATCGGATATCCTTGGGTTTATCTCTCCCAAGTTTGCTAAATGGCAATTGCCCGATAAAGTGCTTTTTGTTGATGAAATCCCCAAGACCAGCGTCGGCAAATTCTCCAAAAAAGATGTTCGGGCCAAATACAAGGATTTCTACAGGGAAAGTTGATAACGATATAATCAGGAGAATTCAGGGTGAAGTATAAAACACTTTTTTTTGAAAAAACCGATCACATGGCAACGCTTACCATCAACAGACCTGAAAGCATGAATGCAATCAACAGCGAATTGATTGCCGATTTTTCGATGGCCCTCGATGCAATGGAAGCGGATGAGACCATCCGAGTGCTGATAGTAACGGGCGGCGACAAGGTGTTTGCCGCCGGAGCGGACATCAAGGAAATCTCGTGCATTAACAATCCGGTTGATGCACACGCTTTTATCAAAAAAATCCAGTTGCTTTTCAGCCGGATAGCTTCCGTTGAAATTCCAGTGATAGCTGCAGTGAGCGGACTTGCTTTTGGCGGTGGCTGTGAGCTGGCTCTTGCCTGTGATTATCGTATGGCATCAGAGACGGCCCGATTTGCGCTGCCGGAAATCAATCTGGGTTTGATGCCGGGCGCCGGCGGTACCCAACGTCTTCCCCGCTTGATCGGAACTGCACGGGCGATGGAAATGCTTTTCCTGGGTAAGCCGATATCCGCAAAAACCGCATATGCGTTCGGTCTCGTCAACAAGGTCGTGAACTCGGATCAATTGTTGGCCGAAAGTCGTGAACTGGCTGAATCCTATGCCAGACAACCACGTGTTGCATTAAAATGGATTAAAAGCGCCGTATGCACCGGAATGAATATAGACCTGCCATTCGCGCTGGAATATGAAGCCAGATGCTTTGAAATGCTCTTTTCTACTGAAGATCAGAAAGAAGGCGTCAGGGCTTTTTTGGAAAAACGGAAATATAGCTTTACGGGATGTTGACCGGACCGAAACATAAAAAAATCGCCGGATTAAACAAAAATTGAGGGCCAGTTCAGATGGATATTTTGCCTTACAGTGATAATCACCATGCTTTTCGGATGAAACTCCGCGAATTTTTATCATCAGAAGTCACTCCATATGTTGACCAATGGGAATCCGATCATATCGTTCCCAAGTCAATCTGGAAGAAAATGGGCCAGGAAGGGTTTTTATGCACGGCCGTATCCAGAGAATACGGAGGGTTTGGCGGCGATTTTCTCTATTCCGTCATCGTCATCGAGGAGATGGTAAAAACCAATCATACTGGACTGATGGTTCAACTTCACAGTGATATTGTCGTGCCCTACATCGAAAGCTTCGGCACTGAAATCCAGAAGCGCAGATATTTGCCCGGATGTGTCACCGGCGATATCGTCATGGCAGTTGCCATGACAGAACCCAATTCGGGAAGTGATCTGGCATCAATGACTTCGACTGCCGTGGAAGAAGAGGGTCAAGTCGTGATCAATGGGGCCAAAACGTTTATCTCCAACGGCATCAACTGCGATCTTGTCGTTCTGGCTGCCAAGGACCCATCGGTGGACGATCCCCACAAAGCCGTGTCCTTGTATCTGATCGAAGCGGATACGCCCGGTTTTAAAAAAGGCAATCGACTCGAAAAATTGGGTATGCACAGCCAGGATACGGCCGAGCTGTTTTTCACCAATTGCAGGATTCCGCAAGCACAACTTCTGGGGAAAAAAGGTCATGGATTTATTCAGTTGATGCAAAAACTGCAACAGGAACGTTTGGTTTGTGTCATCTGGGCGCTGGCAATCGCGAAGAATATTCTTTCCTGGACAGAAGACTATTGCAGAAATAACCCGAAGTTCGGAAAGCCGCTTGCCGCAAGCCAGTCTGTTCAATTTTCTTTGGTTGAGATGCTGACCGAGATCAGAATCGGAACAGCCTTTGTCCATCAGTTGATTATCAATCATATGCAGAGAAAGGAAAGGGTTATCGATACTTCCATGGCAAAATACTGGATTTCCGATATGGCCAACCGGGTGGCAAACCGTTGCCTTTCCATGGTGGGGAACATGGGAATGCGTGAAACATGTCCCATTGTCCGTATGTGGCGGGATATTCGGGTATTTAGTATTTTCGCAGGAACCAGTGAAATCATGAAGAGTATTATTGCCAAGTCCAAGGCATTTTAAAATAGGCGGTTAAATGTAAAGGAGCAAACATGAACATAAATGACTGCGTGGCTATAGTAACCGGCGGAGCTTCCGGATTGGGCGAGGCCACAATACGAAATCTGATAAAGGCCGGTGCTAAAACAGCGATTCTGGATATGGATGAAACGCGGGGGCGGGCAATCGCCACGGAACTCGGGGACACCGCCGCTTTTTTCAATACGGATGTCTGTGACGAAAAATCGGTTCAAGAAGCCGTGGATGGAGTGATTGAACGATTCGGTGCACTTCATGTCGCCGTCAACTGTGCTGGTGTGGGGACTCCTATGAAAGTGATTGGCAAAAAAGGTCCGCTGCCCATAGAAAGTTTCGAACGGGTGGTGCGGATCAATCTGATCGGTACCATAAACGTGATACGGTTGGCGGCTGAAAAAATGATGAAAAACACGCCGGCAAAAGACGGAGAAAAAGGTGTTGTGATCAGTACGGCATCAGTTGCCGCTTTTGATGGGCAGATCGGACAGGCTGCCTATGCGGCTTCCAAGGCGGCGATCGTTGGTATGACGCTGCCCATTGCCCGTGAATTTGCAGATTACGGCATTCGGGTGATGACCATCGCCCCAGGTCTTTTTGAAACACCCATGCTGGCCGGATTGCCGGAGTCGGCCAAAGCGGCCTTGAATCGGATGATGCCTTTCCCCAAGCGATTGGGGCGGCCCCGGGAATACGCCATGTTGGTTGCTCAAATCATCGAAAATCCCATGTTGAACGGTGAAACCATCCGTCTGGATGCTGCGTTAAGGCTATCGGCCAAATAGAAATAACCCGATTAAACGTTCATGACCGTCACGATGGTTTCCAGTGATAGATAAATCATACCGTTTCATGTTTTGGCCGGGCATAACGAAGGATGAAAATAGATTGGTTGCAACAACATCTTGAGTCTATTTTTTTTATATAAAGGAGTAATCAATGATCGACAATGTGTATATGATTGGCACCTATTCTACAAGATTTCAGAAGTGGCCGGACAAGTCCGGAAAGGATCTCACTCGGGATGCTCTGGT
The DNA here is from genome assembly GCA_001443525.1 of Desulfobacteraceae bacterium RAAP-1. Lineage (GTDB taxonomy): Bacteria > Desulfobacterota > Desulfobacteria > Desulfobacterales > Desulfatirhabdiaceae > RAAP-1. Next base: position 53,771 of record LKPX01000001.1, read on the forward strand.
GGGTGTATTGCAGGATGCACAACTGGATGGCGCCGGCGTTGTGGAAAGCGCCTATTTTTCAAACTGTGGTATGGGTACCATCTGGGGACAGGACATGGTTCGGGGGCATTGTATGTTTGCTCCCATGGTTGAAGAGGGACTTTTCTCCGAACGGGTTCCCATCGTCAATGTCGAAGGGGCTTGCGCCTCTGGGTCCATGGCATTTCATCTGGCATGGAAGGATATTCTAAGCGGCGTTCACGAAGTATCCCTGGCAATGGGAATGGACAAATTTTACCATCCGGACACGCAGCGGGTCCTGACCGCTTTTGAAAACGGGATCGACCGTGAAGACAAGGACCGGTTGATTGGAGAGTACCGGGCCGTGGCCGATGCATGCGGCCAGGAATTTCAGTTCGGGACCAACCGCACGATTTTCATGGATACATACGCTATGCAGGCCTGCTGGCACATGTGGAAATGGGGCACAACCCAGCGTCAGATCGCCGTGGGAGCGTCCAAGAATCACTACAATGGCTCCCTAAACCCCAAGGCCCAGTATCAGTTCGAGGTTCCGGTGGAAAAAGTTCTTGCGGATTATATGGTCAGTTATCCGATGACGCGCAGCATGTGCGCGCCGATCGGCGATGGAGCCGCGGCCGCCATTTTATGTTCCGAAACTTTTTTTAATAAGCTTCCGCGGGCCGTGCGGGAACGCAGCATCAAGGTCTGCGCCAGTGTACTGTCAAGCGGCAAGCATCGTCCCATCAGCGATCCGGGTCTGTCCAAATGGGCTGCGGACCGGGCTTATCACATGGCCGGACTGGGGCCTCAGGACATCCATGTCGCCGAGGTGCATGACGCCACATCTTTTTGTGAGATTTACCAGGCGGAAATGATGGGTTTTTGTCCTATCGGCGAAGGCGGAAAATTCATCGAATCCGGCGCTACCATGATCGATGGAAAGATTCCGATCAACACATCGGGTGGGCTGGTTTCCAAGGGACACCCCATCGGCGCCACGGGGCTTTCCATGATCTATGAAATCGCCACCCAACTCCGGAAAGAAGCGGGCCCCCGGCAGGTTAAGGACGCCCGGATCGGACTTGTCGAGAACGGCGGCGGTGTTATATCCGTGGAAGAAATGGCCTGCGGTGTGACCATTCTTGAAAAATCGCCACACTGAAAAATTGAAGAACTCATTATTGATGCCTTCGTAAAAAGTTAAAAACCAGATTTTCACAATCAATAAATTCAAGATGTTATTGTTGTAAAAATAGGCTAAAATCGACTTTTTACGAGGCCATCATATTTAATTTTACCGCAAAGACGTGAAGGCAATGAGGAGAAAATGGATTTTGTACTCACTAAATCACAGATCGAAATTCAAAAGGCAGCAAGGAATTTTGCCAAAGGTGAATTTGCCAAAGAACTTTCATTAGAACTTGAAAAGAAACATGAATTCCCAACGAAAACATGGAAAAAAGCCGCTGAACTAGGTTTTATCGGGATATACTTCGACGAAAAATATTCTGGTCAAGGCCTTGGCATTCTTGAAAATGTCATCGTCGCAGAAGAGCTTTGCTCAAAAGATTCCACTATCGGATCTGCTCTGATTCTTGCCGGGCTTGCCTCCGAAAGTCTGCTGCGCTTTGCCTGTGAAGAACTCAAGCAACAATTCCTCCCCCTTATTGCCGAAGGCAAGATGTTGTCAGCAGACGCGTTTACGGAACTGGATCATGGCCACGACATGACTGTCATGAACACGACGGCGGTTCGAGACCGCGGTGATTGGATCGTTAACGGCACCAAAACTTTTGTTGGCAATGGTTGCCAAGCAGGCTTTTATACAGTTCTCTGTCAGACTGATCCGGATGCCAATCCCTCTTACAAGGGAATCAGCATGATTCTGATCGAAGCAGATCGTAACGGCATTACTGCAACGAATGCCGGTGAAAATTTGGGGATTCGTATGATGTCCACTGCAAATGTTCGTTTCAAAGATGTCCGGATACCGCTGACTCACCTGATCGGTGAAGAAGGAAAAGGCTTTGATCAGCTGCAGGCGATTTTTCACGAGAGCCGGATTCTGATTGCCGCTCAGGCATTGGGCATGGCCCAGGGTGCTTTCGACAGGGCGTTGGCTTATGTCAAACAGCGCGAGCAGTTTGGTAAAAAAATCACCGAGTTTCAGATCACGCGACATAAGTTGGCGGACATGGCTATCAAAATTGAGCTTGCCCGCTTGATAACCTACAAGGCTGCCTGGAGTTTCGATGCCGGCGATATCTCTTCCAAACTGTTCTCGATGGCCAAGATGTATGCAACTCAGGCCGCAGTGGAAGTGGCGGATGAGGCGATTCAACTGCTGGGTGGATACGGTTATATGGTGGAATACGAAGTCGAACGGTTCTATCGGGATGCTAAAATGACCGAAATTTTAGAAGGCACCCAAACAATCCAGAAGAACACCATTGCCGCCGCTCTGCTGGGTCAAATCAAATGAATCGAAAAAATTTCTGCATAGATCATATCTAATTATGGATTTGATCTATGCCATTGCAACCAGTGCATTGGCCAAATCACCGGTTGAGTTGAGTACCAACCCTGTATTCCATACAACGGAAATGTCCGATTGGAACATGGCGTCCACCTGCCTGCCGCTGAAAATATAAACCATGTCGTCGTCCATAAGATTTTGTGGCTTTTGTAGCGTCTGTTCTATGTAAGATATTCTGAGGTTTTGGCGCCTTCGGTTTGAAGAATGTTGTCAGGCAGCGGGGAGAATGGTGAGTCAAAAGGATTTATCACGGTAACTCCCCCATCTTTCTTCATACAGCATGTCAAGGGTCTGACCGGGCGTCATCACGACTCCGCGTTCCACCAGATTTCCCAGCCGGGTTTTCAGCGACGCCAGCGCAATTTGGAGATAGACCACAGCGCCCAATGATTTCAGATGAGACATGGCTTTTTCACTGTAAACAGCACTCCCGCCGATGGCGACCACACCACAGTCCGCCGGGATGCTGAGCAGATACTTTTCCTCGATTTCCTGAAAACCGCTGACGCCATGTATGGAAATGAGTTCCTGAAGATAACGCCCTTCACCGGTTTGAATCAGAATGTCCGTGTCTGAAAACGCCATTCCGCACCTCTTTGCCAGCAATACGCCAACAGTGCTTTTACCCGCACCCGGCATTCCGATCAGTATTAAATTCTGTTTATTCTTCAATGGTCAAAACTCGGTGAATCGTTCATCTGTCGGGTAAAAGACGCGCCGTCTTGCCTGCAAACATTTTACGAAGATAATTGTGGTGCTGGAATGCTCCTCCTGCGTCTGTCGCAGGTCAGGGCTTTGGGCATGAGTTCATGTTCTTGTTTGTCTTCCGGCATTGTTTCGTCGAACCGGACGGCAGCGTCTCCATGATTGTTGCCGCCTTCAATCAAGGTTACCAGTTCATCTACAAACGTCTTTAACTGCTCGGCATGACCATTCATTTCCGCCGAAGCGGATGCTGATTCCTCTGCGTTGGCGGCATTTTGCTGGACGGTGGTGTCCACATCGCTCACGGAGGTGTTGATCTGGTCAATTCCCTGAGCCTGCTCGCGAGACGCTGCGGCGATTTCGTTCACCAACTGTTCCACCTTGGATGCGCTGGTCAATACATCACCGAATTCGCCGTTAACGTTTTCCACAAGACCGGCGCCTTCATGAATTATTGTAACTGTTGCTTCGATCAGAGATGATGTGTTTTTAGCTGCTTCCGCTGCACGTTTGGAAAGATTTCTCACTTCGTCTGCCACCACAGCGAATCCGGCGCCTGCTTCACCGGCACGGGCTGCTTCGACCGCGGCGTTCAACGCCAGTAAATTGGTTTGAAAGGCAATTTCGTCAATGGTTTTAACGATTTTCTGGGTCTCTTCGCTGGATTTAGAAATTTTTCGCATGGCGGAGGTTAACTGTTCCATGGATTCATGGGTCCGAGCGATGGTCTTTCTAGATTCGGTCATGAGCTGAGTGGCTTGCTGCGCATTGTCCGCATTCTGTTTGGTCATTGAAGATAATTCTTCGATGGACGCAGACGTTTCCTCGATGGATGCCGCCTGTCTGGAAGCGCCTTCTGCCAGTTCCTGGCTGGCAGTGGAAATCTGGCTGGAACCTGAAGCTACCTGCTCGGCGCTTTCTGTCAGACCTGCAATAACTGTCTGAATGGGTTTGCTGATGGAACGGACCAGCACATAGGAAATCAGCCAGAAACACAGGAAGCCTGCGCCCAGCATTATGGATATGGACATTATCATGAACTGTTGCTGTCCGGCGATGGAATGATCCACCAAAGTCAGAAGTGTATCCGCAGCATCAAGAATCTGTTTCCCGGAATCGTTCAGAAGCGCCAGCCGCTCTTTTTCATTTCTGAAAAGTTTCTGAGATTCTCCTATGAATTGAAGGAATTTACTGAGAGAATCCTTGACGGTGGAAGCTATCTGGGTCGTTTTGGTGTTGTTGGTCGCCGCAGCGATCTGCTCCAGCGATGCGACAAGGTCTTCCACCTCTCCGGACGCGAGATTCCTGTACTGCTGGATGAATTTGTCATCACCACTGACCAGGTATTGCAGTTGAAGATTCTGCAATTGTATAAAAGCCATGTTGCAATCTCTGGCAATACCGAGCATTCCCGCGTCACTGGCATCCAGACTGCCACCCTCCATTTCGACCATGGACTGTTTTTTCTGAATATCATTGATAACACCTGTCAGAAGATTTTGTGATGTCTGGAGGGGCTTGATCATTTCCGTCTTGACATGATTCTGCTGGGCGTGAATTTGGTCGAGTTCAGCGAACAGCTTACGGTATTTTTCGAATATCATTCCGATGGTATTGATCTGAACAGACCATGTTTTGTCGATCTTCTTCTGCTCAAGCGTGTGTATCCGGTTATTGATATCTCCGGCCATTGCATTGAACTGTGTCTTGAGTTCAGGCAGGAAAAACTGCAGATAGGTTTTTTCTGTCACGCGGGCCGTCAGAACTTTTTCGACAATGGTGTTGACGTCCGTTTTAAGGCGATTGCCGTTTTCGATTCGTGAATAATAGAAAAATCCCGTTCCCACAGCTATCAGTACCAGAAATGAAGCAATGGCGACTAAACCGAACAATTTGGCGTTGAGACTTATGTTTCCTGCTTTTCTCATGCCGTGGCCTTCCTTTTGTATTTTGGCTGATCAAAAGATTGATGCCCTCGTAAAAAGTCGAATTTCGGACGACTTCGCAAAAAGTTCGCAGGCAAGGCGCGCAAATCCGCAAGAAATGAAGCGTGCTTGTCGTACGCTGCAATGCAGCATGCGGACTTTTTACGAAGTCGTCAGGCTTGGCGTCGTCCTTTAATGGATAGGAGCTGTGAGCGGCTGGCACACGATTCAGGATGCAGCCGTTCACAGCGCGTTTTTCAGTAGAGGTCGAACAATTTTTTTAAGGTGCATCGCATCGAGTGCTATTTAACCAGTTTCTGGATATCCTCCTTGGACATGCCATATACGCCGCAACCCAGCACCAGGTCTTCTCCATCGACATGGCATAATTTTACATAGGAAACCTTTTGAGATGGTTCTTTTTCTCCGGGTTTAGGCCACATGTAATCCACCCATCCCGCTCCTTTCGCTTTTGCCACCTTGTTCATTTCGTTGAAAAAACGTTTGCCGTTGGGATCCTTGTAGTTGATGACGGACTTGCCGTCCATTTTGTACATGATGGGATGCATGAGCATTACCCCTGCCATGTTGTGAATCCAGATATACGTACCGGCAAACACGAACGGACTGTCTTTCCCGCTGAATTTCGAAAAACCCGCTTTGCCTTCCTTCTGAAGAAGTGCGCAGCCTTGATCCACTTTGTCTATGATCATTTTGGGTGTAGGTTTTGTGGCTGCCGTAGCCTCGCAGGCCATTTCCGTCTCTTTTGCCAGTTCTTCAGGCGTCTTGTCTGCCGCCAGAACAGGGATTGCTGAGAAAAACAGTATCGCTCCCAAAAGTAGTCCTGTGATGACATGGTGATGTTTCATATTTCCTCCTGTGGCGCATAGGGTGTTTGGAACAGATATTCTCTGTGGTTACTGAGACAATTGTTCAGAGAATGGATACATTAAATGAATAACGGCACCTTATATATTCATAAAAACTCACCTCCTTGGCTGACTATGGTAATTGTAGAACTGACTGCTTGTTATCCATGAAGAAACACGGTGTGGACTATGCGCAATCATCTGTGCAGAGAACGGCCGTACACCTGATTTCGATACAGGCGTTTCTGGGTAAGGCGCTGACTTCGATAACGGCTCTGGCAGGGCGATGATCTGAAAAAAACTGCTGGTAAATCGAATTAAAGATGGAAAAATTGGCAATATCCGTCAGATATGCGTCCACGGAAACCACATGATGGACGTCTGAACCGGATGCCAGAAGAATCTGCCGAAGATTCTCCAGTGCCTGGGATGTCTGGGCGGTTATGTCATTTCCAGCCAGATCACTGCTTTCCGGAATCAATCCGAGTTGACCGCTGACAAATACAAAGGGTTTTGAAATGACGGCCTGGGAATATGGGCCGATGGCAGCCGGGGCGCGATCTGTCTGGACAGATATGATGGGCATGGGTGCACCTCCTCATAGTTGGTGTAATGGCGAAAACAGGTTGGGAACCTCGTCTTTCTTCTTGCACTTTTTAGTGAATCAATCAAGAAAAATGATGAAGAATTATTTTTTGGTAGGTGATCTCATAAAAGTCAACATTTGGATGACAAAACGTAAGCTTCAGGATCAAAGTACAAAAATTCTTTTGAAATATATCATTTTATGTCGTAACGTTTATTTTGCCATAGGGTCATCAAAATACACTGGATAGGAAGTGCGGTGCAACGCGGGTGTAATTCCATTTTGCTTTCAAAATGATATTCCAGCAAGCATTCGGACTGAGACCGCGAAAGCAAGCGAGCAGCGATGAGACTGTACAATTCAGTACGTCGAATCGCGGCACAGCGAAGCTGACAAAGGTATCAGTTTGAATGCGAACTGGAATAAGACTATCAAAGGGGCCATCAAAGGAGGCGTATCATGACAATTGACAAGATCGTGCTGGCGTTTGCCGGAAGCGTTATTCTAATCAGTCTGCTGCTGTCGTGGGCTTATAGCCATTATTGGCTGTGGCTGACGGCCATTGTAGGCGCCAACCTGCTTCAGGCGTCTTTTACTGGATTTTGTCCTCTGGCAAAGGTGCTGAAGCTTTTAGGAGTTAAAGAAGGCGCGGCGTTTAAATAACAGAAGGAAAAACGTAGTTCATGACTGTTTACAGCGGTGATGAACTGCGTTTTAATTCTTTGCAGCTCTTGCGACATTGCGATTTAGGCTTGACGGATTCGTAAAAAGTCCGCAGGCTGCGTTGTGCCGCATCCTTCGTCATTGCAGTGTACGACAAGTACGCTTCATTCCTCAGGACTTGCACGCCTTGCCTGCGAACATTTTACGAAGTCGTCCGAAATTCGACTTTTTACGAAGGCATCAAGCTTAGTTCAATCAGTCTGTCCAGAAGTTGAGGAAAGGATATCCCGGCGGTTTTGGCGGCGAGAGGCAGCAGGCTGGTTTGAGTCATGCCCGGGATGGTATTGGTTTCAAGGACATATATATCTCTGTCCTTCAATATCATGTCTGTACGGCTGTATCCATTGCAAAAAAGCGCCCGGTGAGCCATCAGTGCGCGGGTCTGCGCTTTTTGTGTCAGTGTGTCATCAATACGGGCGGGACAAATTTCCCGGCTGGCGCCAGGAAGATACTTGGCGTGATAGTCAAAAAATTCGTACTGGCTGTCCGGAATAATTTCTATGACCGGCAGGGGTTCCAGTTCCTGGTTACCGATAACGCCAACGGTCAATTCTGTACCCTGAATGAATGCCTCAATCAGCACCGTATCATCATGCTGAAAGGCGTTGCTGAAAGCCGATGTAATGGCTTCAGGAGTTTTTACGATAGACATCCCGATACTGGAGCCTCCTTTTACTGGTTTTACGACCAGTGGCAACCCTATGCGTTCTATAATCGTCCGCGTATTCCACCGATCCTGACGGTGAAGCGTCATATAGGCGGGAGTCGGGATTCCTGCTTTTTCATAAAGCTGTTTGGATGCCAGTTTATTCATGGCGACAGCACTTCCCAAAACGCCAGATCCCTGATAGGGAATGCCCAGAAGATCCAGAAGCCCCTGAACCGTTCCATCTTCTCCAAATGGCCCATGCAAAACAATAAGGGCGACATCCAGGGTAGGGGCATCTGCGACAAGACGGAGAAGATCCGTTTTGGGGTCGTAGCGGCAAACAGTGTATTTCGATTTGTCTAAAGCCTCAAAAACCTGATCTCCGCTTTTCAGGGATACATCACGCTCGGAAGAAACGCCGCCAGAAAGTAGAGCAACGGTGAGTTTTTTTGTCATCTAAAAACCTCATGACATCAGTAGTTGGCGTTTGACGCTGTTGAATTCTTCCAGAGTAATTAAATTGTTTTCCAGTAAACGTACCAGTTCGGAAAGTTCGCGGATTCTGGCGGATGCCGGATCTTCGAGTTGAGGTGGCGTATCGCAGGATGTATCCGGAAGAAATGTTGAAGGACTCCTGTCGTTGTTGATCTTAAACGACGCAACGCCCCCCAGAATACTGATTTCCACAGATCGGCCGTGAAAAAGTGGGGATTGCAGCATTTCCTGGAGTGTTTTGCCTTCCTCTTTCATCCTCGTGTAGAATCGATACGCCGATGCAGCAATAGCAGCAGCTCCTCCCAGAAATATCCAGATCATGTACTGAATAATTCCGCGGAAAAAAATAACCAACAGGCCTAGTCCGGCAATCAGAAGGATATGAAGCAGCAATACCGAATAGGCCATGAGTACGCTTTTAAAAACGCTATCACTCTGTTTGATTTTATGTGTCATGATCATCAGATGTACGCTTATACTGAGGGTTTGGAGTCCATGCGACAGGTGAGTATCGCAGCGTAATGCTGAGGCATTTCCATGGTAACCGGAGATTTTCGAAGGCAGTTGAGTTTCAGAATTAAATAATTCAACCGCTTTAACAGACGATATTTCCGAGACGTATCCTCCATATCTGTCAGCAGGTCCTGCGTCTGAAAAATCTCTTTTTTCAGCTCAATTTCCGGAGGAATATAACCGGCATTTTTCAGGATTTTGTAGGAAAGTCTCAGATCTTCCGGAATATGTCGGTCATCTTCCAGTTCCAATGGCATTCCGGAGCCCGGAAGATTGTCAAACTCCCCACGACGCTGCGCCTGAAGGATACGCTCTTCTACAATTTTTTCGAAACCTGTTGGTATCATGGGTTCAAATTGGATACAATTTCATTATATGAAGGCTGGATTATACGCAGATACAGATGGGCTGTCAATGTAATCGTTGCGGTGTGAAGCGAATCCCACTGTCAAGACAAAAAAGAGCCGAGTTTAAGGAGGCTTTTTTCAGCTTTATGACAGGTTATTGTCTCAAACTATTGCATAGAATTTCAACGATTATTTTCCCTGTTGATATTGGGTGAAAAATCTTCTAATCTGCTATCAGACGCAGTTGTGTTCTTTCCTGCCTTTTTCAAATCTGATGCTCTCGTAAAAAGTCGAATTTCGGACGGCTTCGTAAAATGTTCGCAGGCAAGGCGCGCAAATTCTTCAGGAGTGAGGCGTACTTTTGGGTACGCCGTAACGACGAAGGATGCAGCGCTGGCGCAGCATCCGGACAAAGCCGTCAAACCTGCCGGACAATCTGAATGAAAGGAGATACTGATGCCGATTATCACCATTTCCAGAGGAAGCTATTTTCACGGAAGGTCTATCGCTGAAAAACTATCCCGAAGATTAAACTATGCCTGTGTATCCCGGGATGAAATCATTGAGAACCTTGACGAATTCCACCTGCCGGAAATAAAACTGGTACGGGAACTCAATGATGCTTTTTCCATTCTTGACCGTTTCCCTCATGGCAAAAAACGTTTTGTTGCAGCAATCCGCTCGGCGATTCTCAACCGGTTTCTATCCGGCAATGTGGTTTATCATGGGCTGGTGGGCCATTATTTTGTCAGCGGTGTTTCACACGTTCTCAAGGTCAGAATCGTATCCGATATCGAAAGCAGAGTGGCTGGTGAAATGGCCAGAGAAAATATTTCTGAAGAAAAAGCGCGCTACATCCTGAAAAAAGATGATGACGAGAGGCGGAAATGGGCGATGTTTCTCTACGGCATTGACATCGCCGCTCCTGAAACATACAACCTGGTTATCAACATCGGCCAGTTATCCGAGGATGAAGCAATCGATATCATCGCCGGCGCCGTCACTTTTCCTTCCTTTCAGGAAACGGCCGAATCCAGGTCTGCCCTGGTAGATCTGGCGATTACAGCCACCGTCATCCGGAAGCTGTTTGATTTTCCACATGCGGATGTTGTTTCCAAAAACGGTCGCGTCAGAATATCTCTCAAGGTTCCGGAAAGCCAGCAATCGCTGATTCGTGAGCGGATAGAGCACATACTTTCATCCATTGCAGAGATCAAGGAATACCGGCTTCAGTTTGATTCATATTTTTAACCGGCATGGGGCAGCCCTATTAACCTGTTGACTTAAAAGCCGACATTTTTATATAAGAACGACAGTTACGGGACTTTTGCCGACAAGATTCAGACCGCACTTGCTATTCATTGAATTTTCAGAATGGCGTTGACGTCCGTTGCCTTTTTCCGATAGGCAATGGTTATGATGGAAACTGCTGAATGACCAGCCTGTCTCAGAAAACAAAGAATAACAACCTGTTTTTCCAAAATCTATCTTCTCTTATTGATGTTTTTAAATATGTGGCCGTCATTCTGACCATCATCTGGCTGATCAACGCCGGAACCCAAAGACTCGGATACAACTGGCAGTGGTATCGCGTTCCCCGGTATATTTTCACCTTTGAAAACGGGCATCTGACCGATGGCCCTCTGATTCAGGGACTGGTGGTCACTTTCCAAATTTCCGGTATCAGCATGTTGCTTTCTTTTGCTATCGGGTTGGTGGCCGCCTTGCTCCGAATGTCTGACTCCCTTGCGGCCCGCTTTCTGGCGCGTTGCTATCTGGAAATGATCCGTAACACGCCGCTGGTGGTGCAGCTTTTTTTTATTTATTTTGTTTTGGGCCCGGTACTGGGGATAGATCGCTTTTTTTCAGCCGTGCTGGCCCTCAGCCTTTTTGAAGGAGCCTATGCTTCGGAAATTTTTCGAGCTGGAATCGTCTCCATTCAAAAGGGGCAATGGGAAGCCGCTCATAGCTTGGGACTCAGCATTTTCGATACCTATCGCTGCATTATTCTGCCTCAGGCCATCCGTCGAATTCTTCCACTGCTGACCAGCCAGGGGATATCTCTGGTCAAAGATTCCGCCCTGGTCAGCATCATCGCCGTTTACGATCTGACCATGCAGGGTCAGGTCATCATCGCTGAAACATTTTTGACTTTCGAAATCTGGTTTACGATTGCTGCTATTTACCTGGTTGTTACCTTGATGCTGTCGATTCTGGCCAATTTCCTTGAAAACCATCTCAGGGTTCGGGCATAACCGTTAAGAAGGGGCCGTTCACATGCGGAATGGACAGTTCGACATCAAGGAATGTTCGGACATCATCGCCGCGGAGTGCATCAACAAAACCTTATCTTAAGGGTTCTATACTTGAGGAAGTTGCCGAAATTTACGCTGTTGGATGCTGTCATTATAGTAGCCGTTGCCGCCCTGATGGGTTACATCGGCTACCGCATCAACGTTGGAATACATTACAAATGGAACTGGAGCGCCATTCCGCAATACTTGCTGCGTATCGACAAAAATGGCAATTGGAAGGCGAATCTATTGATGCAGGGTCTTTTAACAACGATTCGGCTTAGTATCTGGGCAACCCTGCTGGCCACGATCATAGGAACCGTTGTCGGCTTTTTCCGCATCAGCAGAAGCCTTTTCAAACGAATGCTGGGCCGAACGTTCGTGGAGTTGATTCGCGACATGCCTCCCCTGGTGCTGATTTTTATTTTTTATTATTTTGTCAGCGGTCAGATCATGCCATTTCTCGGTCTGGATAACTTTCTCAGAAATGCCTCCAAACCCGCACAAAACATTGTTGCATTTTTATTTGCGCCACCGCAGTATTTCACTGCCTTTCTCTCAGCCATGGTAACTGTAGCGATTTTCGAGGCAGCCTATATCGCGGAAATCGTCCGGGCCGGCGTTCAATCCGTCGAGAAAGGTCAGTTTGAGGCCTGTCGTGCCTTGGGATTGTCATGGTGGCAAACAATGCAGTATGTCATCCTGCCACAGGTCATTCAGAGAATTCTACCTCCCCTGGCTGGTCAATTTATCTCTACGATCAAGGATTCCGCCATTGTTTCAGTGATCTCGATCCCGGAACTCTGCTTTCAGGGAATGGAACTGATGGCCTCCACCTATTTGACATTTGAATGCTGGATCACCATCACGGCGCTGTATCTGATTTTGACCCTCAGCCTGTCGCTGATGGTGGAGCGTTTTGAAATTTTTATGAGAAGAAGCACGGCTTAAAGCATGGTGCCATCGTAAAAAGTCGATGTAAAATGTTCGCAGGCAAGGCGTGCAAATCTGCAAGGAGTGAGGCGTACTTTTGGGTGCGCCGCAACGACGAAGGATGCGGCGCAATGCAGCATGCGGACTTTTTACGAAGCCGTCAAAGCATAATTATTGATCTCAAAAGGAGGCATGATGAGAATCAAATCGAGATTGTTATCGGAAGTTATTTGGGTTGGCATGGCGTTTTTTCTGTTTGTCTGCTCGATTTCACCGGTACTGGCGGGTGAATTGCAAAATAAGCTCGTTGCCGAAAGCACCATCGAACAGGTCATGAAACGCGGCGTTCTGAAAGTGGGCATGTCCACTTTTGTGCCCTGGGCCATGAACGACAAAAAGGGTCAGCTCGTCGGCTTTGAAATCGATGTGGCCAAAAGACTGGCGAATGATCTCGGCGTGAAGGTCGAATTTATTCCGACCAAATGGGCGGGCATCATTCCGGCCCTTCTGACGGGCAAATTCGATGTGATTATCGGCGGCATGTCGATACAGCCAGGCCGAAGCCAGAAAGTCAATTTCAGCATTCCCTATGATTATACTGGTCAAGCCATTGTAGCCAGTAAACAACTTGCAGCCGGATTCAAAAGTCTTGCGGACTTCAACAAACCGGAAGTGACTCTGACAGCAAGATTGGGTTCCACATCCGTGGCTGCCATCAAGAAGTTCATGCCAATGGCCAGGCTAAGGCTCTTTGACGATGAATCCCAGGCTTACCAGGAAGTAATCAACGGCAGGGCCTATGCCATGGTGGGTTCTGCACCGACACCGGCGTTCCAGGCGCTGAAATATCCGGAAACTCTCTTCAATCCCATTCCTGGAACGTTTACCAAGGAGCCCATCGCTTTTGCCGTTCGAAAAGGCGACTATGACACTATCAACTATTTCAATAGCTGGATAACGGTGGTTGCGGCCGAGGGCTGGCTGAAAGAGAGAAAACACTACTGGTTCGAAACCAATGATTGGAAATCTTCCATTCAGTAGCCAGAGACAAACAAAAAAATACTTGATGCCGGATGTAGATGCTTTGATGTCGGCGAGTACATGGCGCTTTGCATAATTCTTGAATTTCTGATTCTGAATCAATAAATTCCTTGACACCTAGTGGATAATTTGGCAAAGAAAATAATTTCAATCTCCCGGATGTTTTCCGTTTGGTTGAAGCTATAAAGACAGTTATTGGATATCCGTGATGAAGATATAACGAACCGAAGTCTGTTGAATAAGACATTGCATGTGTGAGTCGTGAACACCTTTTGATGGTCTCGCAGAAAGTCCAACCCTTTAATTACAGAGAAAAACAGGAAGACAACTATGAGCAACAAGACCACGGTAGGATCTGTTTTGGTTGTGGGTGGTGGTATCACGGGAATGCAGTCTGCCTTAGATATGGCGGAGTCCGGATACTATGTGTATCTGATTGAAGAAAGTCCGGCAATTGGTGGTGTTATGGCCCAACTGGATAAAACCTTTCCCACCAACGACTGTTCCATGTGAATTATTTCCCCCAAACTGGTCGAGGTCGGCCGGCACAACAACATCGAACTTCTCACCCTTTCCAAAGTCACTTCTATTTCTGGAGATGCAGGTAACTTTACTGTTTCCGTCAAACAGTCCCCCCGTTTTGTGGATATGGATAAATGTATCGCCTGTGGCACCTGCGCTGAAAAATGTCCTGCCAAAACGACAGACGCCTTCAATGAAGGGCTTGCCAAACGAAAAGCCATTTATGTACCCTATGCGCAGGCTGTTCCATTGAAATACGCCATTGACAAGAACCGCTGCATCTATTTTCAAAAAGGTAAGTGCCGGGCCTGTGAAAAATTCTGCCCGACAAATGCCATAAATTTTGATGACAAGGAAAAAGACATCACGCTTACGGTGGGGTCTGTAATCCTCACCGCCGGGTTTACGCCGTTTAATCCGGACAGATTCGATAATTACCAGCATGCCAAATTTCCCAATGTCGTCACCAGCATGGAATTTGAGCGGATTCTGTCGGCCGGCGGCCCTTTTGGCGGTCATATCCACAGACTTTCGGACGGGCAGGAACCTCGAAAAATTGCCTGGCTGCAGTGCGTCGGCTCCCGTGATTTAAACCGGTGCGACAATGAATACTGTTCGTCGGTTTGCTGCATGTATGCGATTAAAGAATCGGTCATTGCCAAAGAGCATCTGGGCGCTGATTTCGAGCCTGCTATTTTTTTTATGGACATGCGCACCCACGGCAAAGACTTCGAGAAATACTATGAACGCGCCAAATCGCAGGGTGTGCGGTTTATCCGTTCCCGCGTTCATACCATCACCGAAACCGACGCTTCCGGAACCCTCAATCTGGTGTATGTCACAGAGTCCGGAGAACGGGTTTCCGAAGAATTCGACATGGTAGTACTGTCCGTGGGTATGGAGCCTGCCGCCTCTGCCATGGAGGCGGCCAAAACGCTTGGCGTTGAACTGAACCCATATCATTTTGTCAAAACATCCGATATGACGCCGGTTTCTACGTCGCGGGAAGGTATTTTCGTGGCGGGCGCACTTCAGGGGCCTAAAGATATTCCTCAGTCTGTCGTTGAAGCCAGTGCGGCGGCGTGTTCCGCCGGTATTCATCTGGCTTCGGCCAGAGGAACGCTCGTAAAGGAAAAAACATTTCCGGCCGAGCAGTCCGTTCAGGATGATGCGCCGCGAATCGGTGTTTTTGTCTGCAATTGCGGCATCAACATCGGCGGCATTGCGGATGTTCCGGCGGTGGCGGCCTATGCCAGAGAACTGGGGAATGTCGTCTTTACCGAAGAGCCGTTGTTTGCATGCAGCCAGGACGCACAGGAAAAAATGGTTGAGATCATCCGGGAGCAAAAACTCAACCGTGTCGTGGTGGCCGCCTGTACGCCCAGAACCCATGAACCGCTGTTTCAGGAAACAATTCGCAATGCCGGGCTGAATGCCTATCTGTTTGAAATGGCCAATATCCGCAATCAATGTACCTGGGTGCATTCGGCTGAAAAGGAAAAGGCCACCGAAAAGGCCAAAGACCTGGTACGGATGGCGGTTCAGCGGGCGAATATTCTCGAACCGATTCCTGATCTGTCCGTCGGCGTCAACAAATCGGCGTTGATTGTCGGCGGCGGTATCGCCGGTATGACCGCCGCTATCAGCCTGGCGGATCAGGGGTTTGCTGCGAGTATTGTTGAAAAATCTTCGAGCCTTGGGGGGGCGGCTCGTGACGTGCTGCATACCTGGCGAGGAGAGAATATTCAGGAGCATCTCAAAAAACTGGTGGATCGGGTGAGCAACCACCCCCAAATCACCGTATTTACCCAGTCTGAAATTGTGGATGCATCGGGTTTTGTAGGCAATTTTGAGACCAGAGTCAAGACGGGCACGGAAATTCACGCCATTCAGCACGGGGTTGTGATTGTCGCAACCGGCGGACAGGCGAGTGTCACCGATGAATATCTGTATGGCAAACATCCTGCAGTGACGCGCTGGCATGATCTGGAACAAAATCCTGAGCTTCTGACGGGTGTCGGCAGTGTTGTCTTCATTCAGTGTGTGGGATCGCGGAATGACCAGCGGCCGTACTGCTCAAGAATCTGCTGTACTTCTTCGGTATATCAGGCCATCGATATCAAGGAAAAGCATCCGGATACGGATGTGTTTATTTTATATCGGGATATCCGGACATTCGGTGAGAGGGAGGTGCTTTACAAAAAAGCCAGAGAAAAAGGCGTTGTTTTCATTAGATATTCGTTGAACAAAAAACCAGTTGTTACCGAAGCTGCCGACGGACTTGATGTCCGGGTGTTCGATCCGATTCTCCAGAAAGAGCTGATCATTCATGCGGATCGGGTGAACCTGGCGACCGCCATCGAGCCATCTCCGAACGAAGATATTGCGGCACTTTATAAACTGCCCGTCAACGCCGAAAAGTTTTTTATGGAGGCTCACGCCAAGCTCCGTCCGGTGGATTTTGCTTCGGATGGTCTGTTTGTCTGCGGCATTGCACATTATCCCAAATCCATCGACGAAAGCATTGCTCAGGCAATGGCTGCCGCAGGACGCGCTGCGACGGTGCTGGCCAGAACTTCCATTCAGATCTCACCGCTCGTGTCTCAGGTCAACCGTGATCTGTGCATTGGCTGCGGTTTATGCACGGATATCTGTCCTTTTGGCGCCATTATTCAGGAAGAAGTGGACGGTAAGGGGTTTAAGGCCAAAAATATTTCAGCATCCTGCAAAGGCTGTGGTTTGTGTGCATCCTCCTGTCCGAAAAAGGCTATTGACATGCTGCATTTTCGGGATGCGCAGATTCTGGCCGCTGTTTGCGCCGCAGCCTGATATGCCGTTCTCTGATATCACCTGCGCTTTCCTTTACTTCCTCTCTCAGCGGGAGAAGACTGGGCGAGGGGTGAAAAAAGCGCAGATTGCGACAGTTTGAAGTATTTCAACTACAATCCGATAGGGGTAAATATGAAACAGACTGAGCCCAAAATTGTTGCGTTTCTCTGTAATTGGTGCGCTTATGCCGGAGCGGATCTGGCCGGGGTATCCCGGCTTCAGCATCCTTCGAATATGAGGACTGTCAGAGTTATGTGTTCCGGCCGGGTGGATCCGCTGTTTGTTGTTCAGGCGCTCAAAAGTGGATGTGATGGCGTTCTGGTGGCTGGCTGACATTTCGGCGACTGTCATTACCTGGAAGGTAATATTCAGGCTGAAAAAAAGATGCTCATGGTGCAGAAGCTTCTGAAGATATCCGGTATCGGCGAAAACCGTCTCCATGTCGCGTGGGTTTCTTCTGCGGAAGCACAGCGGTTTGTAGATATATCCACGGATGTCATTGCTTCCATCAAGGCGCAGGGGCGCTTTGACGCCGCCATGTTTTCCACGGAGCTGGCGGCAGCCGAAGAAACGCTGAAAACCGAAATTCTTCGGTGGATGGTCGGTAAGGAAGTCAAATTGCTGTCCAGAGGTGATGTGTATGGCCGCAAATGGGAAAAGGCCCGATTTGAATCCATTCTGGATTCGGTTCTGGAGAGAGAATACCACAAGCAACTGATTCTTCATGCGATTCTTGCAGGATTCACATCTGTCAGAGCTATCAGCCAGAAAGTGGGGTTGGGGCTGAAGCGGATATCCTATTTGCTGGCGGATATGGAAAAGACCAATATGATCGAGTTCCGGGGGCATACGGACTGTATTCCTGTTTTTGCAGCGCTGTAAATCAACATGTGCAGGGAAATACGGCTGCGTCAAGCGTCAGATTTTTCCCTAACAATAACAGCGTGTATCACTGCGCTGTAAGCCAGAACGCAATATAAGGAGTTACCATGGGATCGGTGAATGACAAGAAAAGTGGGTCCGTAATGGTCGTTGGCGCCGGCATCGCCGGGATGCAGGCATCGCTTGATCTGGCCAATTCGGATTATTATGTGCATCTTGTGGAGAAGCTGCCGACCGTCGGCGGCATGATGGCCCGGCTGGACAAGACCTTTCCGACCAATGACTGCGCGATGTGAGTGATCTCACCCAAACTGGTCGAGGTCGGCCGGCATCTGAACATTAATATCATCACAAACAGTGAAATTAAATCCGTGGAAGGCGAGCCTGGGAATTTCTCAGTGACGCTCGTCAACCATCCCCGGTACATTGATCCTGTCAAGTGTACGGGCTGCGGGGAATGCGCGCGCCACTGTCCGGTGACCGCCGTCAACCGCTATAACAAAGGGCTCGATGATCGCAGAGCCACATTTATCGAATATCCACAGGCCGTGCCGCTGGCGTTTGGCATAGACACAGATACCTGCATCGGTTGCGGTCTGTGCGAAAACATGTGTGTCGCCAAGGCCATCCGCTACGACGATGTCGAACGTGAGTCCGTTCTGACAGTGGGCTCCATCATTCTGGCATCCGGAAGCCAGGGCTACGATCCGTCCAAACTTGATTTTTTGGGATATGGCAAATATCCCAACGTTGTCACCAGCGAGGAATTTGAACGGATTCTGAGTGCGTCCGGTCCGTATCGCGGCCATCTCTGCAGGCCGCTCGATCGTGAAGAACCCCGGAAAATTGCATGGCTGCAATGTATTGGGTCTCGTGATACCAATAAATGCGGGAATGGCTACTGTTCATCCGTCTGCTGCATGTATGCGGTCAAAGAGGCCATGATAGCCAAGGAACATGCCCACTGCGACCTGGACTGCGCCATTTTCAACATGGACATTCGGACCTTCGGCAAAGATTATGAGAAATATTACCTGAGAGCTAAAGATAAGGACGGCGTCCGCTTTATCAAATCCAGGGTGCATACCATCACCGAGATTCCGGAAACCGGCGATCTGATAGTGCGTTTTGCCAATGAGTCCGGTCAGATGCAGGAAGAGACCTTTAACATGGTGGTGCTGTCGGTAGGGCTCCAGATACCTGAAACCTCCAAAGAACTGGCGCAGAAGCTGGGAATTAAGCTGGATAAGTATAATTTTGCCGTTACCGATCCGTTTGCGCCGGTGCAGACATCCAAAGCCGGTGTTTATACCTGCGGTGTATTTCAGGGGCCGAAGGATATTCCCAGTTCCGTCACGGAAGCCAGTGCAGCGGCCTGTATTGCCGGCGCTGATCTTTCTGAGGCCAGAGGAACCGATACCAAAGTTATTCAAATTCCGGATCAGCAGGATGTGGCTGCCCAAGAGCCGCGTATTGGCGTGTTTGTCTGTAACTGCGGCATCAATATCGGCGGCATTGTCAATGTTCCCGAAGTAACGGCGTATGCAGCGAAATTGCCGCATGTGGTGTATGCCGACCAGAATCTTTTCACTTGTTCGCAGGATACCCAGGACAAGATCAAGGAAAAGATCATCGAGCATAAGCTTAACCGCGTGGTAGTGGCGTCCTGTAGCCCTAAAACGCATGAGCAGATGTTTATGGAAACCCTCGAAGCCTGCGGTTTGAACCGCTATCTCTTTGAGATGGCCAACATCCGCAACCAGAATTCCTGGATTCATTCCAAATCTCCGGCGCTGGCTACCCAAAAGGCTAAAGATCTGGTGCGCATGGCGGTGGCGCGTTCCGCAACACTGAAACAGTTGAACGAAAAGGTCATTTCCGTCAACAAACAGGCGCTGGTGATCGGCGGCGGCGTCGCCGGCATGAACGCTGCGTTGGGGCTTGGCAATCAGGGCTTTCACGTGGTTTTGCTCGAAAAGGAGTCTATTTTAGGCGGCTTTTCGCGCTATCTTCATCATACCATCGAAGGTGGTGACATACAGGCATATCTGAAACAGCTCATTGCTGAGGTAACGGCTCATGATCACATTGAGGTGCTGACAGGCGCCCGTGTGGTGGATTTCAAAGGTTACAAAGGTAATTTCACAACCGATGTGCAGATAGGCGCACAAAAAGAAAACCGTACCATCCCACACGGCATTATCATCGTTGCTACCGGCGCGAGGGAATATTCCCCCAAGGAATACGCTTACAACCAGGATCCACGAGTGGTCACTCAGGTGCAGTTGGGGGATATCCTCGAGGAAAAAGGCGCCAGAGATATGTCTGCGGTGGTCATGATCCAGTGTGTGGGATCCCGGAATGCAGAAAATGAAAACTGTTCTCGGATATGTTGTCAGAACGCGATTAAAAACGCCCTGATTATCAAAAAGCAGAATCCGGATACCAATGTGTTTGTGCTGTACCGCGATATCCGTACCTATGGTCTGATGGAAGACTATTATACGGAGGCCAGAAATCTGGGGGTTATTTTTATCCGGTTTGAGGCCGATAACCCGCCTCAGGTGGTGCCGTCTCCGGAGGGGATGCGGGTAATGGTAAAAGATCACATTCTTCAGCAGAATCTTGAAATAGAGGCGGATCTGGTGGCGCTTAGCGCCGGCGTTACGGCGGAAGACACCTCCGATCTCTGCGGCATCATGAAGTTCAACCGTAATCCTGAAGGGTTCTTTATCGAAGCCCATGTCAAGCTGCGCCCGGTGGATATGCCCGGAGAGGGCATTTTCCTGTGCGGCACAGCTCACGGTCCTAAATTGATTACCGAAAGCATTGCTCAGGCTCAGGCCGCAGCTTCCCGCGCTACCACATTTTTGTCCAAATCCGAAATCAAGCTTTCGGCTATTACAGCTCATGTGGATACGGAGCACTGCGTGAAGTGTCTGACCTGCGTTCGTTCCTGTCCCTTCAATGTGCCTGTGTTCAACACCGAAAAACAGATCATTGAAATCGATGAGGCCATTTGTCATGGCTGCGGCATATGTGCAGGCGTTTGTCCGCGGCAAACAATTCAACTTAACTATTATGAAGATGATCAGATTCTGTGTAAAATAGATGCCTTGCTGGCGGGAGGGATGTAATGACCGAATTTGAGCCAACCATTATCACCTTTTGCTGTGATTATTGAGGGTATTCGGCTGCGGACCTGGCAGGTTCGATGCGACTCGACTATCCGGCGAATATCAAGATTGTCCGGGTTCCCTGTACCGGAAAAGTAGATTTAATGTACCTCCTGACAGCCATTCAGAAGGGGGCGGACGGTGTTTATGTGGTGGGATGCCTGGAGGGAACCTGCCATTACAAGCAAGGTAATTTCAAGGCGCGGGAGAGAGTTGAGCATGCCCGGCGTCTGCTGGATGAAGTAGGTCTTGAAGGTGATCGGGTCCGCATGTATAATCTGTCTTCAGGTGAAGGACCGACGTTTGCCGCATACGCGCGGGAAATGACGGAACATATCAAGAAGCTGGGACCCAATCCTTTAAAAAAATGGGCGACAGCCTGAAAAAAAGGAGCAGTTTATGGCAGAAGAAGTAATCAAGTTGGGTGGTAAAAAAAAGAGCATGTTTATTGACAAGGTCAAGGAGATCATCCCTGACGGGGGAAATCTGAATCTGTGCCTTACCTGCGGCGCCTGTTCTTCAGGATGTCCGGCTACAGGGCTTGATGGCATGGATCCCCGTAAATTCCTGCGCATGGCAGCGCTGGGGATGGATGATGAAATCATGAAGTCTGACTGGCCTTGGATGTGTACGATGTGCCAGCGGTGTATCTATGTCTGCCCGATGAAAATCGACATTCCGCAACTGGTTTTTAATGCCCGTGGACTGCGTCCCAGGGAGCAGCGGCCTAAAGGCATTCTGGCATCGTGTGATATGCAGCTCAGAAACGAGAGCACCAGCGCCATGGGAATATCTCCTGATGATTTTGTATTTGTGGTTCAGGACGTACTGGAGGAAGTTCGGGAATCACAGCCGGAGTTTGCTGATATGCAGGCGCCGATTGACAAGGAAGGGGCGGAATTTTTCTTAAATCAGAACTCCCGTGAGCCGGTAACTGAGCCGAATGAGTTGCTTCCGCTCTGGAAGATACTGCATCTGGCGGGTGTGGACTGGACCTATGGCAGTCATGGCTGGGCCGGAGAGAACTACTGCATGTTTCTGTCAGACAACGATTCCTGGGAAAAGATTACCCGGACTACAGTGGGTCAGGCCAACAAGCTGGGGTGCAAGATATTTCTGAACACCGAGTGAGGGCACGTTACATTCTCAGTCCGGTCAGGACTGAAAAAATTCAACATTGAGCACAATTTTGAAGTTAAAAACATCTATGAATATTATGCCAAATGGATCCGTGAAGGCAAGCTGAAGGTCAGCTCCGACTGGAACAAAGATCTCAAAATCAAGTTTACGGTTCAGGACCCATGCCAGATTGTCCGTAAGAGCTATGGCGATCCTATTGCCGAAGATCTGCGTTTTGTGGTCAAGTCGATTGTGGGTGAAGAAAATTTCATCGACATGCAGCCCAACCGATCCAACAACTACTGTTGCGGCGGTGGCGGCGGTTTTCTGCAGTCCGGATTCAAGGAACAACGTCTGGAGTATGGAAAACTGAAAGATCAGCAGATCAAGGCGACCGGCGCGGACTACTGCATTGCTGGATGTCATAACTGCCACGCTCAGATTCATGAGCTCAGTGAGCATTACGGCGGTAATTATCCGGTAGTTCACCTCTGGACGCTCATCTGCCTTTCTCTGGGGGTTTTGGGGCCGAACGAACGGGAATATCTGGGAGACGACCTGAAGGAAGTCAATGTATTCCACCCTGAAACGGCTGAATAATGAGAATTTAGCAGAGAATCCAGTTTCTCTCAGCGTTTCGCATCATTCTTCATCATTGAAGCTTATTGGCTATGTGCTTCAGTGATGAAGAATTTGCATCCTTAATCTTGGACTTTCTGCTTTGCCATCTCAATATTATCCGGTACAAAGCCGTCCGGAAATCGACTTTTTACGAGGGCGTCAAAGATCATCAATGCTAACGAGGAGGGCGTATGATTGTTGCCAAAAGGAAACCTTTTGATGAAATCAGGCAGCTTCTGAAGGGCTATAAAAAAGTTCTGAACGTTGGTTGCGGCACTTGTGTGGCGGTGTGTCTTGCAGGCGGCGAGAAAGAAGTCTCTGTGCTGAATGCTGAACTGGATATGGCCGGAAAACTGGATAACAATCCCATAGAGATTGCAGGTATAACCATTGAGCGTCAGTGCGACAGGGAATATCTGGAAGCTCTGGATTCAAAGGTAGGTAATTATGAAGTCCTGTTATCTATGGCCTGCGGCGCCGGAGTTCAGTTTCTGGCGGAACGGTATCCCCAGATACCGGTATTACCGGCGGTGGATACGACTTTTATTGGCGTCAATCAGGCGGTCGGCTGGTATGAGGAAAGATGCCGTTCATGCAGCAGTTGCGTGCTGGGGCATACTGGCGGGATATGCCCTGTGACCATGTGCGCCAAAGGACTTTATAACGGACCCTGCGGAGGCACCAACAAAGGTAGTTGTGAGATAGACGCCAATCAGCCCTGCGCGTGGTATATGATTTACGAGAGACTCAAAGGGCAGGGACGTCTGGATTGTATTCTGGAAATTACCCCCCCGAACGACTGGCAGAATCAAATCCCAAGAACCGTTATACAGCCCGGTTACAGTAAGCCGGAAGCAATCGCGAAATAATGAGGATGCCGATATGAAATCAGGAAGCAATTTGGAGAAAATCTTAAAGGCGGGTCATTTTGCGTTTACAGGCGAGCTGGGGCCGCCCAGAGGAACGGGCGCTGAAGAAGTCAGGCATAAGGCCTCATTTTTAAAAGGCATGGTGGATTCCGTCAATATTACCGACAATCAGACGGCCGTGGTGCGTATGTCGAGCTGGGCGGCGTCTCTGATCGTGCTTCAGGAAGGTCTGGAGCCCAATTATCAGATGGTATGCCGCGATCGGAATCGATTGGCTATGCAAAGCGATATTCTGGGCGCCTACACGCTGGGAATCCGGAATATGCTGTGTTTGTCCGGTGATCACCAGAAATTCGGCGATCATCCGCAGGCCAAGGGCGTTTTTGACGTTGATTCCATGCAGTTGATCGGTATGGTCAAAAAGATGCGGGATGAAGGAAAGTTTCTGGGTGGCGCGGAAATCCTGAATCCTCCTCACATTTTTATAGGTGCGGCATCCAATCCTTTTGCGGATCCATTCGAATGGCGGGTGCATCGTCTGGCCAAAAAAATCGCATCGGGCGTGGATTTTATTCAAACCCAGTGTATTTACAACATGGAAAAGTTTCGGGCCTTTATCAAGCAGGCTAACGAGATGGGACTTACCGAAAAGGTGTATATTCTTGCCGGGGTCACACCTATGAAAAGTGTCGGTATGGCCAAGTATATGAAGTCGAAGGTTCCGGGTATGGATGTGCCGGATGAAATTATCAAACGGCTTCAGGGGGTGGATAAGACAAAAGTTGCTGATGAGGGTATTAAAATTGCTTGTGAGCAGATTGAAGAGTTTAAAGGAATGAAAGGGGTGGCCGGCGTCCATCTGATGGCGATCGAATGGGAACACAAAGTTCCGGAAATCGCAGAAAGAGCTAAGGTGCTGCCCAGACCCGTGATTGACTGATTGATATATTCCTGCATTAACAAAAAACCCGGACTGACGCGCCAGTCCGGGTTTTTTTATTGAAAGCCGCCAGTGAAAATGTTAACTCTAAACCCTTGACAGAAAGTCAGACGGATCCCATTTTGCACCGAATATCCGTAACAGCCGTTTTTTGAAGGACCGTATTGATTTTATCTATAAGTTCTTTTTTAACAAATTGCAGGTGATGACTCCAGACAGTGCTGTTTACATATACAATGAGAATGGTGCTTTTATAGGCGGCGGGACGGACATTTTCTGAAATGGGTTTTTCGACGATGTCTTCCCAGAGACTGCAAATGGTGACGAATGTGTTGATTTTTTCCGGCTGACAGGTTTGCAGAGCTCTGGGCAAAATCGCGCCAATATGTTCAAGCGGCTGAGAGGACGAGGTTTTCATATCGTCGCTATACGAACTTGGTCTGTCTTTGTCAATGAGATTTACTGAAAGATATCTCAAAAACACGATGAAGGAGGAGAAGGAGAACACAGGATGGAAACGATTCAAGTGATTTATAAGGACAAGGTGTGTGAACTGCCGGTGATTGTGGGCACAGAAGGAGAAAAGGCGATCGATATTTCAAAGCTCCGGCAGGCTACCGGGCTGATAACCCTGGATCCGGGGTTTGCCAATACCGGCAGTTGCACCAGCGCCATCACATTTATGGATGGTGAAAAAGGCATCCTGAGATACCGGGGTATTCCGGTCGAGGAACTTGCAGAGCATTCTGTTTTTACAGAAACCGCCTATCTGCTCATTCATGGTGTTTTACCTACCCGTCAGCAGCTTAACCAGTTTTCCGTCCTTCTGAATGACAATTCCTTGATTCATGAAGACATGCAGTTCTTTTTCCAGAACTTTCCCAGAGCATCCCATCCGATGGGGATTTTATCTGCGATGGTTACGGCGCTGCGCAGCTTTTATCCGGAACTTAAAATTAACGATGAAGAGGAAATCAACCTGACGGTGACCCGCCTTTTATCCAAGGTTCGTACGCTGGCGGCAATGTCGTATAAAATATCCCGGGGGCACAAGGTCGTTTATCCTAGGTCGGATCTGACGTATTGCGCCAACTTTTTGAATATGATGTTCGACAATCCTGTCAGGCCCTACTGTATTGACGATACGCTGGTCAATGCGCTGAATGTTTTCTGGATTCTGCATGCAGATCATGAACAGAACTGTTCCACCTCAACCGTCCGGATGGTCGGCAGCGGCAGAGTCAATTTGTATGCCGCCATTTCCGCCGGAGTTGCTGCGCTGTGGGGACCTCTGCATGGCGGGGCCAATCAGTCCGTAATTGAAATGCTGGAAAAAATTCACAAAGCCGGCGCTAGTGTCCAGGATGTTATTCTCAGGGCTAAGGATAAAAATGATCCGTTCCGGCTGATGGGCTTTGGGCACAGAGTATATAAAACCTATGATCCCAGAGCAAAAATCATGAAAAAAATGTGCGACAACGTGTTAAAAAAGTTAAATATTCACGATCCGCTTCTGGACATTGCCCGTCAACTGGAAGAAACCGCTCTGACGGATGCCTATTTCGTTGATCACCATTTATACCCCAATGTGGATTTTTATAGTGGTATTGTACTTCGGGCCATGGGAATTCCTACCAATATGTTTACCGTGATGTTTGCTATCGGCAGACTTCCGGGCTGGATCGCTCAGTGGAAGGAGAGCCGGGACGATCCGGAATGGAGATTGAGCAGACCGCGACAGATATATATCGGGCACGAGAAAAATCATTATGTACCGATTGATCAGCGCTTATAAACGATATGGGAATCGCTGATTCGATGACATTACCTTCCAGGGATGACCTGACTGTCATCACCACCCACCTGAATGCGGATTTTGACGCCGTCGCTTCCATGCTGGCGGCGCAAAAGCTTTATCCGGACGCCATTGTGGTTTTTCCAGGCTCTCAGGAAAAAAATCTACGAAATTTTTTTATCAAATCAATGGCCTATCTTTTCAATATGGAAGATATCCGCAACATTGATTTTCAGCACATCCGGAAACTGGTGCTCGTGGATACCCGTCAACCGGGGCGGATCGGCAAGTTTTCCTGCCTTGCCGACAATCCGGATGTTGAAATCCATATTTACGATCATCACCCGGCTATGGCGTCGGATATCCGGGCTCATCAGGACGTCAGCCGGATGACAGGCGCCACGGTCACGATCCTGACGGAAATTCTTAAAGAAAAACACCTGGATATTTCACCGGATGAAGCCACGATCCTGTGTCTGGGTATTTATGAGGACACCGGCTCCTTTACATTTCCTTCCACCACTGAACATGATTTTATGGCCGCGGCTTTTCTGCTCTCCAAAGGCGCCAATCTTAATACCATCGCCACCATGATTTCCCGTGAAATCAGCCCGGAACAAATTGGTCTTCTGAATGATATGATTCAGTCCGCCACTCACTATATCATTAACGGGATCGATATTGTCCTGACCCAGACCATGAGCGACAATTACATTCCGGATTTTGCGGTTCTGGTGCACAAGTTGATCAAGATGGAGAATCTGAACGCCATTTTCGCCCTGGCCAGCATGGAAAATAAGGTTCATGTGGTGGCCAGAAGCCGGATTCCGGAGGTGGATGTCGGCGGTGTTGTCACGCTGCTGGGCGGAGGAGGGCATAGCTATGCGGCATCGGCGAGTCTGAAAGACCAGACGCTGACCCAGGTGGAACACCGCCTGCTGGATATTCTTTATAAGAAAGTTCGGGCAAAACGCAAAGCAGGAGACATCATGTCGTCGCCGGCGATTACCGTGGGAGCCGATGTTTCCTGCAAAGATGCAGCGGCCCTGTTGACCCGATACAATATCAACGCGCTGGTCATTACTGAAAAACCGGACAGAAAAGGCAAGCCTGTCGGGTTCATTTCCCGCCAGGTTCTGGAAAAAGTCCTGTTTCATCAACTGGATCATGCGCTGGTTCGGGACTACATGACCACCGATATCGCCTGGGTGTCGCTGGAAGCGGATATGCCGGAGATCCAGCAAAAAATCATCGAGAACAAACAGCGGGTTCTGCCGGTTGTTGAAAATGACATCATCAGGGGAGTGATTACCAGGACCGATCTGCTGAATATTCTGGCCAGACAAAGCCAGCAGAACAATCTGGAAAACCCGTTTGATCCCAACAGGGACGTGACTCACGCCAGAACCCGTAATATCGTTAATTTTATGGTGGAACGACTTCCGGTTCGGATTCTCGATCTACTGAAGTCCATTGGTGATATTGCGCATCAACTGGGTCTCAGCGCCTATGTGGTCGGCGGTTTTGTGCGTGATTTATTTCTTTATCGCCCGAATGAAGATGTGGATATCGTGATTGAAGGTGATGGCATTTTCTTCGCTAAGCAGTTTGCAGCACGCACCGGGGCGCGGGTGCATACGCATGAGAATTTCGGGACAGCAGTGATCACTTTTCCGGACGGGTTTAAAATTGATGTGGCGTCCGCCAGAATGGAATATTATAAATTTCCCACGGCTCTTCCGGTTGTCGAGATGAGTTCCATCAAGCTGGATCTGTTTCGAAGAGATTTTACCATCAACACGCTGGCCATTCAGCTCAGTCCGGAACGCTTTGGGATGCTGATTGATTTTTTTTCCTCTCAGAAAGACCTTAAGGAAAAAACCATTCGAGTGCTGCACAATTTGAGCTTTGTGGAAGATCCCACGCGGGCTTTTCGTGCTATCAAGTTTGAACAGCGCTTCGGGTTTACCATTAGCAGGCTGACTGCCGGTCTCATCGAAAATGCCGTGAAGATGGATCTGTTCTCCCGGCTGAGCGGAAGAAGAATAATAAATGAAATTAAGCAGATTCTTGAAGAAGAGAATCCGGTTCCGGCCATTGAAAGGATGGATGATTTTCATCTTCTGAAAGCCATCCATTCTTCCTTACAGCTTACGGGAGATATGACGCTGCTTCTGAACGCTGTAAAAAAGGTGCTGTCGTGGCATGATCTGCTGTTTCTGGAAGAACCGTGCATGAAATGGACGGTTTATTTCATGGCAATTATTGCGGGAATGGATTATAAAAGTGTGATTGATATTTGTACACGACTGGAGTTGGCGCCCCGACACCGGCATTTGTTCTGCAGGGATCATTTTACCACCGTAAGAACTCTTTTCTGGCTCGAGCACAATACGCCTATTGCCAACAGCGTACTGTGTGAAAAGTTATCCGGCGTCAAAACGGAATTACTGCTGTTTATGATGGCGGCTACCCGTCAGGAATACATCCAGCGGGCGATTTCCAGTTACTGTGTCACATTGCGCTATATCCGGCCGGAAATCACCGGAAAAGATTTGCTATCAATGGGCATTGCGCCAGGGCCTATTTATAAAGAACTTCTTAAATCCCTGCGGGATGAAAAATTAAACGGGATATTAAAAACCAGAGAAGATGAACAGGCGTATGTCATTGGCAAACTCACGTTATTAAAATCGATGGTGTAATGGTTTTTGATTTGCGGCTGTTTATGAAGCTGTTTGAATGTGTTTTTTTTATTGTGATGTTACAGGAGTTTTAAATGAGTGTAAAAAAGCGAATTTTAAGCGGTATGCGTCCGACCGGGCCCCTGCACCTGGGTAATTTTCACGGCGCGCTGGCCAACTGGGTAGGCATGCAGGATACTTATGACTGTTTTTTCTTTATTGCAGACTGGCATGCTCTGACCACCGACTATGAAAATACGGCCAACATGTCTAAATTTGCTCACAACATGATGATTGACTGGCTCAGCGCCGGGTTGTCCCCGGAAAAAAGCACGCTGTTCGTTCAATCCAGCGTTCTGGAACATGCCGAACTCTTTCTGCTGCTGTCCATGATCACCCCGGTGCCCTGGCTGGAACGTAATCCTACCTACAAAGACCAGATCATTCAGCTTGACAACAAGGATCTGTCCACCTTCGGGTTTCTGGGATATCCGGTGCTGATGGCATCCGATATCATCATATACAAGGCAAATGGTGTTCCGGTCGGGCTCGATCAGGTGCCCCACGTTGAAATCACTCGTGAAATCGCCCGGCGCTTCAATTATCTGTACGGCAATGTTTTTCCGGAACCTGAAGCGGTGCTCACCGAATCCTCAAAAATACTGGGGCTGGATCGGCGCAAAATGAGCAAAAGTTATCAGAATACCATTCTGCTGTCTGAAAATCCTGAGGACATTCGTGCCAAGGTATCCACCATGGTGACGGATCCCGACAGGGCCAGACGCAAGGATCCGGGAAATCCGGATATTTGCAATGTGTTTGAATTCCACAAGTTGTATTCCCCTGCGGATGTGGTGGCGGATATCAATGTCCAGTGCCGCAGTGCCGCCATTGGTTGTGTGGAATGCAAGAAAATGATGGCGGAGCGTCTGGTCGAAGCACTGGCTCCGGTCAGAGACAAACGACAGTATTATGAAGCGCGGCCGGAAATGGTCAAAGAGATCATGGCGGCTGGCAACCAGAAGGCTCGGTCAGTTGCGCAGCAAACCATGGAGGAAGTCCGGGCAGCGGTGTTTCACAAGACGGTATAAGGAGAAAAAATATATAAAAGATGGGTTCTGCCACGCTTTGCGGCGACGGTGCGTATCCATGGTCTGTGCCATAGAAGTGCTGTAACCTTTACAGGAGGCAGGGATTAGATAACTACACGTCCCTGACTCCCTGACCCTATCCTTGATTCATATGGATGTGCGGTTAAACTGATAACCGCACGTCTTCCCGCAAATCTTCACTTCCTGAATATCCCGTTGATCTATGGGAAAAACCTTGCATACCTGGGGGCGGCATATACCGTATGTCAGACATCCGCCTTCCTTGGTCAGCATCGGGCATGTAAAGAGAAGGTTGCAGCAGGTTCCGCACTGTTGGCAATTTCCCTCCCGCACCAGCAGTTGCTGCCGGACATATTCCTTCCGGAGATGCACCAGGTAAAATCGCCTGAATTTACCGGTGGCATGACACAAAAAACGAGACTGTTGAAGAACCCGCCTGCACACAGAAGTGCACTGTCGAACCGGGTATGTCAATACGGCAAGATGATTGATCATGCGTTTGTTTACAACGCTTTTGGAATACATAATAAAAACACTCCTGTATCGAAATTCAAATAAATTTGTTGACGCTGTTGAAAGCCCAGCGTCAACGCTCTTTGATCACAGCTTTCAAGATAATGATTTTGGGAAGCAGGGAGGGGATCAACCTTTCCATCGGTCATCCCCGGCCGATAACACATCCACAACTGTCAACCTGAATGATAACCCCGTGTCGGGTGTTTCCGGACATAACGGCGTTGTCATAAGGCCGCATCGCCAGTTGTTGAAGTACGTTATCGGAGGATTGGTTGACAGTGATAAAAGCTTTTACTGAAACAGCGTTTTCAATGGCATATTCTGAAGACGGGGGTTCAAATGTCCGGATTGCAAATGGCCATGAACGGGTCTGAATCTCACGAATATAGTTTGAAATGGCTTCCTGCCACAACTTTGTGTCGATATCCGGATGGGGCGTTTGCGGGATGGCGTCGATCTGCATCACTTTTTCCACCTGAAATATATCCTGAATCCACCGGATGATTGCAGGACTGGAAGTGATTAACGGGTCATCCGGCATACGCTGCCGGTGATCCTGAAGCGCCAGAATGGCCCATGCCTGAAGTCGTTCTCGGGTCATAAAATCGCCGGGGTCATCGGTTGAAAGAGGTAAATTCCCCAGAGAGATTCCGGCCTGTTCAGACACATTTCCGGTAGCCGTCATAAACCGTTTTTCGATATCCTGAATGCCTTCCAGTTGGCAATCGATCTCGGACTGTTGTCTGTCATACGCTGCAGCGACTTCAAGGAACAGGCGGGCGTTTGTTAATGTTTCCTGAGGTGTTGATGCCGACGGTTCACGGTAATGCAGGATTTCGGACTGGATGCTTGACGACAAGGAGTCTGTGAACGGCGCTTCCGGTTGGCGGCTTTTGAGAAATCCCAAATCGCAGCCCTGATGGAGCTTTGCCCAGTTTTGATAGTCTGCCGCCACTTTTTCGATATGGTCACCGTCATCGGCGACTGGAGTAAGGATTTCAAGCATACCGTTTTGTTCGAACGGATGAAAAAAAGAGGGCGTTTTTCCGGTTGAAGGCCGATAGACGACAAATTTTGAGAAAACTGCCGTTATTGCCTGAATGGTGTCGGCATCCATCCAGGTGAACGGGAAATATATAGGCGTCATGCGTAACTCATCCTCAGTTCATGAAAAGTATGTTCAAGTTCTGGCGTCAGCTTTTTTGATCATGTAATATAACACCTCTGGCGGCAAGCTCGTTTCGGATGCGATCCGCCAGTTCCCAGTTTTTTTCAGCACGTGCGTGGCGCCGCGTTTCGATCAGTTTCAAATCATCCGGGGACAAGACCGGAACGTCCGTACGCAGAACATGAAGTACCTGATCCATCGAATAAAGGACGGACAGAATTTTAGTAGCGCCCTCCGGGTCCAGGGCATTCTGGCGTATCAGTGTATTTACCCGGCGAATCACGATAAAAAGACGTGACAGTCCCGCCGCTATGTTCAGATCGTCATCCATAGCCGTAATAAAGCCGTTTCGGATATCATAGACGATCTGGTCGATTTCCGGGCATGGGGAGCCGGATCCTCTGGAGGCATGTTCCAGATTGTCCATAAAAGTATCCAGACGGTTCAATGCTCGTTGAGCTTCATCCAGACGCCTGCGGGAAAATGTCAGCGGTTTTCGGTAATGTCCCGAAAGCAGCCAGAAGCGTACCACCCGCGCCGAATATCCCATGTCGGCAATATCTGCAAGGGTAATCCGGGTTTTCTTCTCATCCACTTTTTTGCCGTCGATCAAAACACGATCGCAGTGAATCCAGAAACGCGCCAGAGGTTTTCCGTTGAGTGCCGCGGCAATGGCGATTTCGTTTTCGTGGTGAGGAAACATCAGCTCCCGGCCGCTGGTATGGATATCGAAAGAGGGCCCAAGATGCTTCATGGATATGGCTGCACACTGCAAATGCCAGGAAGGACGCACATTTCCCCAAACGGTTTTAGTGTAAATTCCCCGTTTCAGCTCGGAAAGACGGGCCCGTTTGAGCAGGGTGAAATCTCTGGGGTTGTCTTTTTCATAATCATCCATATCCACGGTTGCGCCAATCCGTATCTTGTCCAGATCGATGCCGGAGAGTCTGCCATATTCGGGAAGCCGGGAGATATCGAAATAGAGGGAGTGCAGTTTTTCATAGGCAAATCCCTTTCTGGCCAGTTGCTCTGACAATTCCACCATATCCTGGACATGCTCACTGGCTCTGGGATAGCAGGATGCCGGTTCAATGCCCAGCGCGGCGATATCCTGATGAAAAAGATCAATATATCTCCGGGTGAAATCCGGCAGACTTTCTCCGGAGGCTTCGGATCCCTCAATGGTTTTGTCATCCAGATCGGTGATGTTCATGACATGGGTGACGTCATACCCCCTGAATTGCAGATACCTGCTGAGCAGATCGGAAAATACAAACCGCCGGCAGTCTCCGATGTGCATCCGGGCATATGCCGTAGGGCCGCAGGAATACATGGAGACTTTTCCGGGAACGCTGGGCAGAAACGGCTCTTTGCGGCGGGTCAGAGTGTTGAAAAGGCACATATCGATTTTTTCGCGAATGGCAAAAAGCGGCGTGCTCAGATAACGCTCGCCGCCGTCCGGAAAGATGACGACAATCACGCCTTCTGAAAGCTGCTCAGCTTCTTTCATAGCGATAAACATGGCCGCTCCGCTGCTCATTCCCACAAAAAGACCTTCTTCGACGGCCAGTTTGCGGCACATGTCAAATGCGTCCTCGTCGTCAATATTGACTTTCTTATCCAGGCGTCCCTTATCATAGATTTCGGGCATGTACGCCTCTTTCATGTTTTTGAGACCCTGGATTTTATGTCCCAGATAAGGTTCCACCCCGATGATGTTGACAGCCGGATTGTACTCCTTCAGCCGGCGGGACAGACCCATCAGAGTTCCTGAGGTTCCCATCGTCGCCACTAGATGGGTGATCGCTCCTTGAGTTTGTTCCCAGATTTCGACGGCGGTTCCCTCATAATGCGCCTGCCAGTTGGAGGGGCTGTTATATTGATCCGCCATGAAATAGGTTTCGGGATTTTCTCTGGCCAGCCGATAAACTTCTTCGATGGCTCCGTCGGTTCCCAGGTGTCCTGGGGTCAGTAAAATATCGGCGCCTCTGGCTTTCAATATTTTCTGGCGTTCGACGCTGACCGCATCGGACATGGTCAGAAGCAGTTTATAGCCTTTCACGGAGCATACCAGCGCCAGTCCGATGCCGGTGTTGCCGCTGGTGGCTTCAATAACGGTTTTACCGGGACTCAGCCTGCCGGATTTTTCCCCATCCTCAATCATTTTCAGGGCTGGTCTGTCCTTAATCGATCCTCCCGGATTGAAATATTCCAGCTTGGCCAGGATTCGGACATTGGGGTTGGGATTCAAATGCCGAATAGGAACCAGGGGGGTATTGCCGATGGCGTCCAGTATGGAAGCATACATTATGCGTATTTCCTGATTTTTTGCGCCGAAGCGCCTGCAAACAGACGGGAATCTGCTTTAAGCACTTCAGTAATATGTTCCTGAACCTGTTGCTCATTTTGAGAAGCATCCACGATTTTAAACCTGTCGGGTTCGGCGGCTGCCAACGTCAGATAGCCGGCTCGAACCCGTTCATGAAAGGTAAGCGTTTCTTTTTCAAAACGGGATTCAGCGCCTGAGCGACGTCCGGATTCAAGCTGTTTCCATGCCCGCGCCAGTCCGATATCCGGCGGGAGATCCAGCAGGATTGTTAAGTCGGGCCCCAGATCCTGGCACGTCAGGTGATGCAAGGTGTGAATGAATGTCGTGTCCAGCCCTCTGGCATAACCCTGATAAGCCAGAGTTGCATCGAAATACCGGTCGCAGATCACCACATTCCCGGCTTGAATCAAAGGTAGAATAACTTCCCGGATATGCTGCACCCGGTCGGCGGCATACAGCAGCAATTCTGTAGCGGGTTCTATAAGCGTACTGTCCGGATCCAATAAAATGGTGCGAATCTTTCTGCCGATGATCGTGCCGCCGGGTTCCCGTGTGATAGCGCACCGCAGCCCCGCTTTTTTGAGAAAATCGAACATATGACGGATCTGTGTGGATTTCCCTGATCCTTCAATACCTTCCAGTGTAATAAACATACGCTTATCCCTGATTCCTGTCTCCTGATTCCTGTCTTCCCATATAAAACTGACGTTCCAGAAGCTTGTGATACGATGTCCAGACCGCACCGGGATCTTCAGACGCCATAAATTCGCGGATGCCCTTGACCTTGGAGTCAATTTCATCAATATGATTCAACAATACGGCCTCGATGGTCTTGGGAACTTCCGGAGAGCCGAACTCTCGCACGCCGTGATGGCTGATGACCAGATGCTTCAGAAGAATGGCCTGTTCCTGCGGAATATCCTGCATCTGTTTCAGTTTTTCATCGATCATTTGAACGCCGATGACGATATGACTGATGAGTCTGCCTTCGCTGGTGTAGTCAATGTGAGAGCTGTATTCAAATTCATGAACTTTCCCGATATCATGCAGGATCGCGCCCGCCATGAGCATATCCCGGTCAACCCCGGTGTAATGGCCGGCGATTTTATCCACCAGAATGGCCATGGACAGTGTATGCTCCAGAAGCCCGCCCAGATAGGCATGGTGCATTTTTTTGGCGGCTGGTGCGGTTTTGAACTGCTGCACAAATTGGGCATCGGCCCAGAAACGTTTGAAAAGTTCCTGAAGCCATGGCGTCTTCAGAGTATCTGTTATCTGCAAGAGACGGTCGAACATGGCGTTTACATTGCGGGTGGTGACCGGCAGAAAATCCGCGGGATCCGGCGAAAAATCAGGGTTACACTGCTCTGCAGACCGCACTACCAGTTGCAGCATTCCACGGTATTCCGAAAGAAGTCCTGTTACCTGCACATGGTTTCCGGGGATCATGTGAGCGGCGATATGCTCCACATTGTCCCAGACCACGGCTTTCAGGTTTCCGGTCCGGTCGGACAATACAAGGTTCAGATAGCTGTTACCATCCTTTTTCTGGGACATGGTTTTTTCAGACAGCACAAAAACATCACTGACGGTTTCTCCGGGTTTGAGGGATGCGATAAACTGGTTTTTGGACATGGGATATTATTTCAATTGGTTATTGTGAAAATGGATGGACGATGAGCATTCCGTTTCAGGCAGTGCGATATCCCATGACGACAGGGTGTCCATAAAGCCATAATCGGTCATGTCGCAGCGCATGGGTGTTACTGAAATGGCTTCTTCCTCCAGGGCTGCACCGTCCATATTGTCTCCTGCAAATCTTTCAGGAGCGTCGATACCCTGCCAGTAATAAGGCCGGTTTCTGGGATCTATCCTTTTTTCAAATCCCTGCCGGGATGCAGCGGTTCCCTGCCGGCTGATGCAAATACCGTGAATACATTTTAAGGGCTTATTCGGGATATTGACATTGAGAAAGACACCTTCCGGAAGTCCTCTTGACAGCATCTGCATGGTAAAATTTTCTGTAAATTCAGCCGCATCTTCATAATATCCCGGACGGAAACTATTGATGGAAACCGCTATGGACATCAGGGAAAGCAGCGCCGCCTCCCGTGCTGCAGCGACCGTTCCTGAATAATGGGTGTTGACACCGATGTTGGCGCCAGGATTGATTCCCGATATCACGATATCTGGAAGCGTATCCAGGATTTCAAGGACGCTCAGCTTGATACAGTCCGCCGGCGTACCGTTGACTGCATATCCCCTTCCATTGTTTTCCATATGAATCGGTGCGGCGCGAAGCGGTTCGTGCAGTGTAATGCCATGTCCGACGGCGCTGCGTTCCCGGTCCGGCGCAACAACAGTGACCGTGTGGTGCGTGGATAACCGTCGATACAGCGCCAGAAGCCCGGGAGCGAAAATACCATCATCATTGGTCAGTAAAATATTCATAACGTACTCTAAATAAAACGGTCTCGTAAAAAATTGATTAAGTCACCTTAATATACCAACTTGGTGAAATTTGAAAGCAGGTATTTTCCGAACAACATCTTGACATTTTGCTTCAACTTCGATTTTATAGGCGACTGAACTGTGCGCCATCGCCATGTTTTTATATGTTTTTCAGAAATCCCCTGTTTTTTGCGGGTTTCATTTCAATAACGTCATATCAGGAAATTTCGTGTTTCTGAATCGCATTCTAATTTTGATGCTGCTTGTTTGCAGCGTGGCGGTGGCCGTACCCGCACCCGCTTTTCCGGATATGGGTTCCATCGCTCAGGACTCTCCTGACACGCCCTGGCATATTGCGGCTGATGAAATATCCTACGACAAGAACATTGATCAATATATTGCCAGAGGGCATGTCACCATCAGTCAGGAAGCCCGGCGGCTTTCCGCGGATTTCGTGCGGTTTGACCATAAAACCATGATGGCATATGCCAGCGGTCACGTCATGATGACTGCTGGAGAGGATGTCATGACCGGCAACAGCATGAATGTAAACCTGGCATCTGAAACCGGTACTTTATATGAAGGCACGATTTTTATCAAAGAAAATCATTTCTATATTCGGGGAAATACGCTCCGAAAAGTCGGCAAAAAATCATACACCGCCGATTCAGCCAGTGTTTCCACCTGCGATGGAGACACACCGGACTGGAAAATCACCGGAAAGCACATTGCCGTCACCATCGAGGGCTATGGAACTATCGAACATGCAGCGCTGTGGGCCAAACAGATGCCGGTTCTCTATACACCCTATATGATGTTTCCGGCGAAAACCAAACGTCAGTCCGGCTTTTTAACGCCGGAAATAGGATTTTCCCAGCGTGACGGCAGCGAATACAGTCAGCCTTTCTACTGGGCTATCAATGATTGGTCCGACGCCACGATCTATCTGGAACACATCGCCATGCGTGGCGAGAAAACCGGTGTTGAATACCGCTATGTGCTGGATCCGGAATCCAAAGGCATTTTCATGCTGGATTATCTGAAAGATCGGCAGATTAACGACGGAACGCCATCGTCCATTGCCGACTGGGGATACACCGGTGAGACGACTCCCCGAACCAACACGGATCGTTACTGGCTGAGAATGAAAAGCGACCAGACGCTTCCGCTCGGATTTTCAGCCAAACTCGACCTGGATATCGTCAGTGATCAGGATTATCTTCGGGATTTCCAAAACATGTATTTGGGATATAACGACTCCAATGCGAATTTCAACAGATATTTTGGCAGAGGGCTGGATGATTACAACAGTGCGGTTCGCACCAATCGTCTGAACGTCAGTAAATACTGGTCTGGATATTCTCTGAATACTGAAGCTCTGTGGTACGACAATGTCGTTGCCCGGCAAACCGGTGCTCCGGATTCCAGCCTTCAGCAACTGCCGTCGCTGCAACTTTACGGCTCTCCCAAATTTCTCTATCAGACGCCGATACTGGTCGGTTTCAGTTCGGAAGTTGATAATTTTTACAGGCAGACCGGTGAAACAGGACAGCGCGCAGATGTTTATCCCCGTATGTACTATCCGTGGCAGTACAAGCAGTACTTTACCTTGGAGCCGTCCGTGGGTGTCCGGGAAACTGCCTGGTATGCCGGCAATAACGAAAATGGCCCCAATGCCACCATGACCCGTAATATTTATGATCTCAATTTGGACATGAGCAGCGAAATTTCCAGGGTATTCAGCGTTGACGGAGAAAATATCGAGAAGATTAAGCATACGATCGTGCCTAAGCTCAGCTACACGTATATTCCTGAAACATCCCAGATCAGTTATCCTTATTTTGATCAACTGGATCGCATCGCCGAACAAAACCTTGTGACATGTTCGGTGACCAATACATTTACTTCGAAGAGCCGGCCTCCGAAAAATCTTGAAGGCAGGAGTCCGGATGCTCCCATACCATACGCATACAACGAATTTTTGCGTTTCGAGCTTGATCAGAGTTATGATATTCATGAGGCGCAGCAGACAAATCCGCAGCCGTTTCTGCCGTTATACGGTGAGGCCCAATTCATGCCGTATAAATATCTGTCTTTCCAGACGGACGCTGAATGGTCCTATTACGACAACGCATTCAAATCGCGCAACATCGGAGCGATGGTGATGGATCCCCGGCAAGACAGGATTTTCACGGAATATCGATATCAGAAAGATTCATCGGAATCTGTTTACACCAACCTGCTGGTTTCTCTGTCAGATCGGCTGCAAGCATATACGGATTATGAGATGAACGCCAAGGACAGTCAGCGCATCGAATCCGGGGTCGGTGTGCGGTATCAGTCCCAATGCTGGTCTGTGGATTTGCGATATATGGATGAAATGAGTGACCACAAGTTTATGTTTTTGATCAGCCTTTCCGGGCTGGGTGGTTTCGGCGGTACGGACAACGCTTTTGGAGATTACAGCGGACACAGCACCGTTTTTAACGCGCCGTATCAGGTCATCCGAAATCCATAAGCCACCACGATTCAGGCATGAGGTAACCATAATGATTATCGTAAAAACCCCCCTTCGGCTCAGTTTTGTCGGCGGCGGTTCGGACATTCGGGAATATTACCGGCAGAAAACCGGAAAAGTTATCTGCACAGCGATTGACAAATTTGTATATGCCATTGTTAAAGAACGCTTCGATGACATGATTTACATCAACTATTCCCGGAAAGAATGTGTGGATAAGGTTTTGGATATCCGCCACGACCTGGTGCGTGAGGCCATGAAACTGACCGGCGTGACGCATGGCGTTGAAATCACGACGCTGGCCGATATTCCTTCCAGTGGTTCCGGTCTGGGAAGTTCAAGCTCCATTACGGTAGCGCTGCTCCATGCGCTGTATGCCTACCGCAATGTTCTGGTAACCGCCGAAAGATTGGCGAGTGAAGCCTGTCATATCGAAATCAACATCCTCAAAAAGCCGATTGGCAGGCAGGATCAGTATGCAGCGGCCTATGGCGGCATGAACAAATTCATTTTTCATTCCGATAATACCACAGAAAGAATTCCTGTGGCGGCTACCAGCGCCGGGAAACGGAAATTCTCATCGTCCCTGCTGCTGTATTTTACAGGAATTACCCGGAGTGCGGATACCATCTTATCCCGCCAGAAAGCCGGATACGATCATAACGACAAGGTCAGAACAATGGAACAGATGGTGGCGCTGGTGGACGATTTTACAGCTGCTATCGCTTGCGCGGACATTCAAACCTGCGGTCAGCTCCTGGCCAGAAACTGGGAGTTGAAACAGCGCATGGCGGAAGGCATTTCTACGCCGGAAATTCAGGCCATGTACGAAACCGCCATATCGGCGGGTGCGCTGGCCGGAAAGATCGCAGGCGCTGGCGGCGGCGGTTTTTTGATGCTGATTGTCCCGCGGGAGCGGCAGAATCAGGTGTTTGAAGCCATGAAAGCTTATCGGGAACTGCCGTTTATGATCGAGGAAAGCGGCAGCAAGGTCATCTTTGACGATACTTCTTATTCCAGCAAGTAAATGAGATGTTTTTGCAAAAGCATAACATCTTTAAATGATTAAGGATATAATATGGACATATTGATTACCGGCGGCGCCGGATTCATTGGATCGCATACGGCCGACGCCCTGATTGCCAGGGGGCATCATGTGACGATACTGGATAGTTTGCAGCCAGCGGTTCATCCCGCCGGGAAACCGGCGTACCTGAATCCAAAAGCGAAATTCATCCAGGGGGATGTTTGCAACCGGGATACCCTGAAGAACGCTCTTGACGGTATGGATGCCGTGTATCATCTGGCCGCATATCAGGATTATCTGACGGATTTTTCCACATTTTTCCGTGTCAATTCCGTTTCCACGGCGCTGATCTACGAAATTCTGGTTGAAACCGGGTGGATGTCCCATATCCAAAAAGTGGTTGTGGCGGCCAGCCAGGCGGTCATGGGAGAGGGGCGCTATCGCTGTATTCGCTGCGCTTCCGGAGATATTTTCCCCAGCATACGGCTGGATGCGGAACTTTCGCAGGGAAGGTGGGAGCATCACTGTCCGGTATGTGGCGAGACGCTTCAGTGGGCGCCTTCAGATGAATCTGTCGTGCACCCTTGCAATCCGTATGCAATTTCCAAAAATTCTCAGGAGCAAATTGCGGTTCATCTGGGAGCCAGATATGGAATTCCATCGGTGGCCATGCGCTATTCCATCGTTCAGGGGCCTCGGCAGTCTTTTTACAACGCCTATTCCGGCGCCATGCGGATTTTTTCACTCAGCCTCATGACGGGCAAACCGCCCACGATTTTTGAGGATGGCCTTCAGGTTCGGGATTTCGTCAATATCCAGGATGTGGTTGAGGCCAACCTGCTGGTGCTGGAAGACCGCCGGGCCGACTACCAGGTGTTTAATGTCGGGGGCGAACAAGCATGGACGGTTCTCGATTTTTACAGCGCCATGCAGCGCATCGTCAACCGTGAATTGATGCCAGTTATGGGCGGACACTATCGCTACGGAGATACCCGTCATATTTTTTCGGATACCCGCAAGCTTCAGTCTCTGGGATGGCGGCCCCGACACCAGGTAGAAGACAGTATCCGGGATTATTGGGAATATCTTCAGCATCAGGACAGTCGGGAAAACATTCTGGAATATGCTGAAAAACACATGAAACAGCTTCAGGTCATCCGGAAATCCGCAGGCGCAGGAGTCTTATGAAAGCGTTCTTACTGGCGGCCGGCATGGGAACCCGGCTGAAACCCTATACCGATACTGTTCCCAAATGCCTGATTCCGATTCTGGGGAAACCGCTTCTGGAAATATGGCTGGATCACCTGCGGCGTTCCGGGGTTCAGGACGTGCTGATCAACACACATCATCACGCCGAACAGGTGACATCTTTTGTTCAGCGTTATGGCTTGCGCCATGGGGATATGCGTGTTGTGATCCATCATGAGCCCACGCTTCTGGGCAGTGCCGGAACACTGTGGCGTTGCAGGGATTTTGTTGACAGTCAGGAAGATTTTATGATTATCTACGCAGATAATCTGACCAATGTGAATTTACAGCGGTTTGGAAAATTTCATGATATATGCCGGAGAAACGGCGCGGTGTTGACGATGGGCCTGTTTCATGCGCCGCATCCTCGCGCCTGCGGGATTGCTGAGGTGGATTCGGATGGCAGAATTCTTGGCTTTGAAGAAAAGCCGGAAATGCCCCGCAGCGATCTGGCCAATGCGGGTATCTATATGACATCATCCGAAATTTTCCGCTATTTCCCGGAAACGCCGGCAGTGACGCCGGAATCCGTGCTGGATTTTGGCTGTCATGTGCTTCCCCGGCTGTCCGGCAGGATGTACGGGTATCTGATACCCGACTATCTGCGGGATATCGGCACGTTGGAATCCTACCATCTGGCGCTTGCTGAATGGCCTGCGATAACCGACACCCAAAAAAGGATTGAATTACCATGAAACTCGATGACTTTGCAGCGAACTATCTGTCGGGATTGAAAACCCTGCTTGATGGATTCGATATCGAAAATTTCCGAAGGATAGTGGAGAAAATCCTGGACGCTTATGAAGCCAACAGGCGTATTTTTGTGATGGGAAACGGCGGGAGCGGCGCCACCGCGTCGCATTTCGCTTGTGATATCAACAAGGGCTGCTGTATGGACCTGGATAAAAAATTCAAGGTGATCTGTCTCAATGACAGTCTGCCCACGCTGTTGGCGCTGGCCAATGATGTATCGTATGACGTCGTGTTTGTGGAGCAGCTCAAAAACTTTTTCGTACCCGGAGATATGGTCATTGGAATATCCGGAAGCGGCAATTCTCCCAACGTGCTTCGGGCCGTCGAATACGCCTGCAGCCATCAGGGCGTTACCATCGGACTGACGGGTTTTTCCGGCGGAAAGCTGGCGCCGATGGTGGACATTTCCTGGACAGCACCTGTAATGGATATGCAGAAAGTTGAAGACATGCACATGATTGTGGTTCACATGATCATGCAAGCGGTTCACTGCCGGCTGCATCCCGCACTGAAGACAGGTTCATCACTGCTTGACTTGCCATGTGGTGATGCTTTATAAACCGATAAGATACTCTTTTGACGGATTACGCATTCAAGGAGAACGTATGAACAAGCTGGAATTAATATCCGCTCTTAAAAACAATACCGATATTTCAAAAGCGGAAGCCGCTGCTGTTGTTGAGATGTTTTTTGAAAATATGGCCGATGCGCTTACAAAGGGTGACCGTGTGGAAATTCGAGGATTATGCAGTTTTTATGTGAAAGAATATAAAAGCTATATTGGAAGAAATCCCAAAACGGGTGAAAAAGTGGTGATTAAGCCTAAAAAACTTCCTTTTTTTAAATCCGGAAAAGAGCTTAAAGAACGGGTGAATTACTAGATTGCTGCCGGCGTTTGAAGCAATACTGGGTCAGGATGCAGCTATCCGGAAGTTGCGCAGTATCCTGAAAAATAAGCGTATTCCTCATGCGCTGCTGTTTACGGGGATGGATGGTGTCGGTAAGCGGACCGCGGCTGTAACAATGGCTATGGCCTGTAATTGCCTTTCATATGCCCAGAAAGTGCAGGGGGAAGGAAACACAGCAGATGGAACTCCGGCATCTGTGGGGTGTCCATGTGGAACGTGTCGTTTCTGTGTTAAAATAGCGGAAGGTGTGCATCCGGATGTCACGATCGTAGAACCTGAAAATGGAACCATCAAAATATCGCAGATTCGCAGTCTCTGCGATGTTCTGATGCTGAGGCCATTTGAATGCCGGATGCGTGTGGCCATCATCAGTGACGCCCATTTGATGAATCCATCGGCAGGCAATGCGTTACTGAAAACACTTGAAGAGCCTCCGGCGCACACGCTGCTGATTCTGACAGCGCAACAGACGGCAGACCTTCTGCCGACAATTGTTTCCAGATGTCAGCACATACGTTTTAACCCCATTTCCCGCGCCATCCTGTCTGATATTCTGATATGTCAGCGAGGTCTTGGAGCCGAAGAAGCATCAATCATTTCAAGGCTGGCCGGCGGCAGCGTTTCAAAAGCAATCGGTCTGAAAGAATCCTGGATGCATCAAAGATGCTGGCTGATGGATGAGCTGAGTCGGCTGCATGACAGTTCTTTACACATCGTGCTGGCGCTGTCTGAAAAGCTGTCCAAAAACCGGGATGCGCTTCCGGATGTTTTTGAAATCATGTTGTCGTGGTTCAGGGATATTCTGGTTTTTTCTCATGATCCGGACAGAGTGATCAATCAGGATGCGTTGGACGGCATCCGGGAGGCTTCCGGGCGCTATGACAGCGATCAGGTATATCGCAGCATCCGGGCTGTTCAGATGATACAGAATCATATCCAGGCAAAAGCCAATGTTCAGTTATCCCTGGATCACCTGTTGCTGAGTCTGAAGGCATTTCAACAGTGAACCAGTTATAACCGATTCGGGTCATTTCACATTATGGCAAAAAAAGTGGGCATCCGGTTCAAACCGGCCGGAAAAGTATATGATTTCGACCCAGGTGCATTTGTATTGCGACATGGCGATTCCGTTATTGTCGAAACCAAACAGGGGCTGGGGTTGGGGGTTGTGGCGGTTGCACCGGTTGTCTGTGATGATATCGCAGATGGCCAGATTCTGAAAAAAGTATTCCGGATGGCCACTGAAGAAGATTTTGTTCAAGTCCGGAATAACAGTCTGTCCGAGCAGAAAGCCTTTGCTTTTTGTCAAGGCTGTATCAAGAAACTGAATCTGAATATGAACCTTTTTAGTGTGGAAACGACCTTCGATGCCAGT
Source organism: Desulfobacteraceae bacterium RAAP-1 (assembly GCA_001443525.1). Lineage (GTDB taxonomy): Bacteria > Desulfobacterota > Desulfobacteria > Desulfobacterales > Desulfatirhabdiaceae > RAAP-1. Next base: position 98,232 of record LKPX01000001.1, read on the forward strand.
AAAATGACATTTTTTTTCACTTCCGAGACGCGGGTTGATTTTCGTCAGCTCGTCAAGATGCTGGTCAGGGAGTTTGGTGTACGGATCGAGATGCGACAGGTCGGTATCCGGAACCAGGCCAAGCTCTGCGGCGGCGTCGGCAGGTGCGGCCGTGAAATCTGCTGCTCGACATTTTTGGATAAATTCGGGCCTGTCTCCATACGCATGGCCAAAGAGCAGTGCCTTTCATTGAACCCCACTAAAATTTCCGGCCAGTGCGGACGATTGATGTGCTGCCTGACCTTTGAATACGAAACCTATCGCTCTTTGCGCGCAGAGTTGCCCAAAATCGGTAAAACCGTGATGACGTCTAAGGGTGAAGCCAGGGTCATCCGGCATAACCCCATTCTATCTCGTATCGCCGTTCGGCTGGACGATGGAAACGAGATCGAAATCAGTCCTGACGAAATCGTCACGGAAAGTCCAAAGGAATCTTCTGATGCCTGATCCATTTTATATCACGACACCTATTTATTATGTCAATGCCAGACCCCATCTGGGGCATGCCTATACCACCATTGTCGCCGATGTCGCCGCTCGATTCAACAGGATGCAGGAACGTGAGGTTTTTTTTCTGACCGGCACCGATGAACACGGCGATAAGATCATCCGCGCTGCTCAGAAAGAAAATGTGACCCCACGGGCTTATGTGGATCGGATCAGTGGGTTGTTCCGCGATTTGTGGCCTCAGCTTAACATCGATTATTCCGCATTTATCCGTACCACAGATCCCAAACATATCGCGGTCGTCCAGCAGGTGCTCCAAAAAATATATGACGCCGGAGATATTTATTTTAGTGAATACGAAGGGCTGTATTGTTTCGGATGTGAGCGGTTTTATACCGAGCGGGAGCTGGTGGACGGAAAATGTCCGGATCATGAAACCCCGCCTGAAACTATTAAGGAAACCAATTATTTCTTTCGAATGAGCCGGTATCAAAGCTGGTTAATCGAGCATATCGAGTCTCATCCGGATTTTATCCGTCCGGAAAGATACCGCAACGAGGTATTATCTTTTCTGAGTGAGCCTCTGGAAGATTTATGTATATCAAGGCCCAAGAGCAGACTTCAGTGGGGAATATCACTGCCGTTTGACGATAACTATGTGACATATGTCTGGTTCGACGCTTTGCTGAACTATGTCTCCGCCCTGGGATATCCGGATGGCTCCCTGTTTCAGAAATTCTGGCCGCATGTGCAGCACATTGTGGCTAAAGACATCCTGAAGCCACACGGAATTTACTGGCCCATCATTCAAAAGGCGGCCGGAATTCCGGTGTCTCAGCACCTGAACGTTCACGGATACTGGAATGTCGATCAGAGCAAAATGTCTAAGAGCCTGGGAAATGTGGTGGAACCTCTGGAACTCAAGAATGTTTACGGGCTGGATGCATTCAGATATTTTCTGATGCGGGAAATGGTATTCGGGCTCGATTCCGGTTTCAGCGAGTCCGCGCTTGTGGGGCGTATCAATGCGGATCTGGCCAATGATCTGGGGAACCTTTTTTCACGGGTCATTGCAATGGCGCATAAATATTTCAAAGGGGTCATTCCCCATCCGGATCCCAACGCCGATCCGGAGCTGACTCGAGGAATCCGTTCTGATGCGGCGGCGGCGGTGCGTGATTTTGAGACCGCCATGACATCTTTCACATTTCATAAAGGCGTTATGGCGGTATGGGAACTGATCAGCCGGATGAATAAATATATTGATGTGACCGCTCCGTGGGTGCTGGCCAAGTCCAAGACATCCGCCCATCAGCTTCAAACGGTCATTTATAATCTGCTGGAAGGGCTGCGCATCATATCGGGGCTGATATTTCCCATTATGCCGGAAACATCAGCCTGCATGCAGCGTCATCTGGGAGAAGATACTCAAAAGCCTTACTACCAGATTTTCCAGTTAAAACAGTGGGGCAGACTGGCTTCCGGATCAACCATTCCGAAGTCAACGACGCTCTTTCCCAGAATAGAACTTAAACCCAGGGCGGATGAAACGGGAACATCTGTGGATATTACACCGGAGGTGCCGGTTTTCAAGCCGGAAATCAGTATTGAGGAATTCCGGAAAGTGGATTTGCGGGTTGCCCGGATACTCAAGGCCGAAGCTCTTCCCAAAGCCAGAAAATTACTGAAACTCGAAGTGGATATGGGGGAAATCCGTACGGTTGTTGCAGGAATTGCCGGATCTTATACGCCGGAAAGTCTTGTAGGAAAGCAGGTTATTGTGGTGGCCAACCTGCAGCCGGCGAAATTGATGGGTATTTTGTCTCAGGGCATGCTGCTGGCTGCGGTCGAAGATCATCATTGTACGGTCGGAACAGTGGACGCAGAAGTCCGGCCCGGGACAGCTCTGTCGTGATTCGGGTGATCGAACCGTTCAGAAAACAGGTTCATCCACCCCGTATATTCACTATGTAAATCAGAACTCGCTATGGATAATCGTTTTTCAATGGGAAGTTCCAGCGTTCGGCTGGAGTGGAAAGACTACCAGGTGCGGCTGCGTCGGATTGCTACTTCAAGACGCAGAGCCCGCCGGATGCGCCGTTATCTGGGGGTGTTCCTTTTATTGATAGGCGCCGGATTCTGGGTTGTCAGTGGATCAAGCTGCATGTCCAGTGTGTTGAGCAGGTTTCACACCTCTGAAAAAATTCCGAAGGCGGAATCGTCGCCGGTTCCGCCAGAGATGCCCGTAAAGCCGGTGCGTCTGATGGATAAAGCGGAGGTACGGGGGCTTTTGGGGGGCGCGACGACGGCTGATCTCAGTCAGAAGCGCTTTGATATTTCCAGCAACGGACGGAATTATCATGTGACCACTACCTTGGATTCATCGCTTCAGAATTTTATGATGAAAAGCCTGAATCCTGCAACGGTTCGTTATATCGGCATTGTCGCAATGGAGCCTTCCACTGGCAAAGTGTTGGCTATGGCAGGGTACGACAGGCTCAATCCATCCGCAAATCCCTGCCTGAATAATATCTATCCTGCCGCCAGCACCTTCAAGATCATTACGGCTTCTGCGGCGGTGGACCGATGCAATTTTTATCCGGAAACCACCGTTTCCTTTACGGGCGGCAAGCACACACTTTATAAATCCCAGCTAATCAATAAAACGTCTCGATATTCACAGAAGATCACCCTGATGGATTCATTCGCCCAGTCTGTAAACCCTGTATTTGCAAAAATCGGCATGTACAATCTGGGCGGCCCTTTGCTAGAGCAGTATGCAGACTCTTTTGGGTTTAACAAATCCATTGATTTTGAAGTCGCTATCCAGCCGAGCGTTCTTTCGGTCGATAATGAGCCGTTTCATCTGGCGGAAGTCTCATGTGGATATAACCATGTGACGGCTATCACGCCGCTGCACGGCGCCATGATTGTCAGTGGCATATTGAACAGAGGCGCCATGACCGAGCCCTCCATCGTAGATCACATTACGGATGACAAGGGCGATATTTTATACCGGAGCCAGTCGGAGCCTTTAAAACAGGTGGTTTCCCCCAGAACATCCGAAATCATTGCTCACATGATGGAAGCCACGATCAGCTCCGGAACCGGCAGACGGGCGTTCAGGGGATATCGTAAAGATCATATCCTTTCCAGGCTGGAAATAGGGGGGAAAACAGGTACGATTGACAATCAAACCCATGAACAGCATTATGACTGGTTTATCGGGTTTGCCGCCAACCGAAGTATCGGGAAGAAAATAGTGGTTTCCGTGGTGGTGGTGCATGAAAAATTTCTGGGGACCCGTTCCGGCCAATATGGACGTATGGCGATGAAACAGTATTTTACCGAATATTTTGCAGACAGAAAATCGCATACAGCCAATAAAAATCACGGTTGATGCGGTGGAGACAATAAACAGGAGGCATATCATGCCGGGTTTTGAATGGTTTGGAGATGAGGAACGCAGGGAAGTCCAGGAGGTTCTGGATACCGGTGTGTTGTTTCGATATGGATTTGATCAGGTGCGTAAAGGACGCTGGAAGGCTAAAGCTTTCGAGCAGGAACTGGCCCTGCGTCTGAATGCCGGATACGCACATCTGTGCTCCAGCGGCACAGCTGCGCTCAATGTCGCTTTGGCTGCCTGTGGTGTCGGCGCCGGCGATGAGGTTATCGTGCCGCCGTTTACATTTGTGGCGACCGTAGAAGCATTACTCACGGCCGGCGCCATTCCGGTTTTTGCAGACATCGATGACACCCTGTGCCTGGATCCGGCTGCGGTTCGGGCTGCGATCACCTCCCGGACGCGGGCCGTCATACCGGTGCATATGTGCGGCGCAATGGCCGATATGAATGCGCTCAAGCCCATCTGTGATGAAAACAGACTCATCCTGATCGAAGACACCTGTCAGTCTCTGGGAGCAACCTGCGACGGAAAATCTGCCGGAACATTCGGCCATGCCGGATGTTTTTCGTTTGATTCCGTCAAGACGGTTACCTGCGGCGAAGGCGGAGTGGTGGTGACTTCGGATCCTCAAATATATGAAAAAGCCCATGCGGTCGCGGATCATGGTCATGATCATATCGGGAATGATCGCGGGCTTGAAAATCATCCGATCCTGGGTACGAATTACCGAATCAGCGAACTTAATGCAGCGGTAGGTCTTGCCCAGCTCCGGAAACTGGACCGTATGCTGGAAGTTCAGCGCGTGCATAAACAGGCATTGAAAGATGCTTTATCGCATTTTTCCTGTGTGACATTTCGCCGGATACCGGATCCAGCCGGTGATTCCGCCACATTTCTGTCCTTTTTCCTGAAAAACGAGGAACAGGCCAGACAGATAGCTCATGATCTTGGCGCAGCGGGTATGGATGGCTGTTTTTACTGGTATGACAATAACTGGCATTATTTGCGAAGGTGGGATCATTTCAAACATATGCGCGCCGCCGCCAGACTTCCGATACATTTGCAGCCGGGCCCTGATTACACAGCCCTGTCGCTGCTCCGCTCCGATCAGATTATGAGCCGTACTTTATCGCTTCAGATCAAATTGTCGTGGACTTCAGAAGAGCTTGAGAGACGGGCCGACATTCTTCAAGATGTCATGAAGCACGCTGAAAAATAAAGGAGTCTCCAAATATGAGTTTTCGTAATTTTAAGGTAGTGTCACAGGTTATTTTCGGCAGGGGCAGTTTCAACCAGTTGGATGAAATTCTGGCGCCGAAGCGTTCTAACAGCTTTGTCGTGTTTCTGGTGGATGATGTCTTTCAGAATCGCCCGCTGGCCGGGCGTATCCCCCTGCATCCGGAAGATCTGCTGATCTGGGTCAATGTTGCGGACGAACCCAAGACCCGCTATGTGGATAGTCTGACACAACAGGTGCGGGATTTTTCTGCGACGCTTCCAGGTGGTGTTATTGGTGTCGGAGGCGGCAGTACGATGGATCTGGCCAAGGCCGTTTCTCTGATGCTGACCAACCCGGGATCTGCTGCGGATTACCAGGGGTGGGATCTGATTCGCAATCCTGCGGTGTATCATGTGGGTGTTCCCACCTTATCCGGAACGGGTGCGGAAGTATCCAGAACCACTGTACTTACCGGTCCGGTAAAAAAACTCGGAATCAATTCGGATTATACGGTGTTTGACCAGATCATCATGGATCCCGAACTGATTGCCGGCGTTCCTGCAGCGCAGCGGTTTTATACGGGTATGGACTGTTACATCCATTGTGTAGAGTCCCTGCAGGGAACATATCTGAATGCTTTCAGCCAGGCGTATGGCGAAAAAGCCATGGTACTGTGCCGGGAGGTTTTTCTGGATCCTGGAGAGGACAGCGATGACAAGCTCATGATCGCTTCATACTGCGGCGGCATGAGCATTGCCTATTCCCAGGTCGGTGTCTGCCATGCACTGTCGTATGGTCTGTCGTTTGTGCTCGGCCTGCATCACGGCATCGGCAATTGCGTGGCTTTCGACTATCTGGAGGAATTTTATCCGGAAAGCGTTCTCGAATTTCGTCAGATGATGGATAAAGCCGGCGTTTCGCTGCCGCGTCACCTGACATCCGGTTTGAAAGAATCCCAAATGGAAACCATGATCGATGTGGCGCTGGTCATGGAACCGCTATGGGAAAACGCTCTGGGAAAAAACTGGAAAACCGTTATGACGCGGGATCGGATTCGGAGTCTCTATACCAGGATGTAGATAGCCATTCACAAGGTTGATCTACATTCGTCAATGACTGCTGGCTGCGGCCGGTGGTCATGACTTCTGATCCGGGCTTTTCCAGATGTTTTTATGGATATAGACAGGAAGTATTTCTTTCCGGAGTTTTGGCAGTTTTGATGCAAATCCTGCCGCGCCGGCCAGACAAGCCATGCCGCCGATAAACAATGTCCATGGGGTGCCGATGTGGGTGGCCACCGATCCGGCCATTAAACTGCCGATGGGGGTCATCCCCATAAATGCTATTGTGTAAAAACTCATGATTCTTCCCCGTTTGTCATCTTCCACAATGGTTTGCAGCAAGGTATTGCTGGAGGCCATCTGCACTATTTGACCAAAACCGATCAGCGCCATCAATCCCAGAGCAAACACGAAGTTTCGGCAAAAACAGAGTCCGATCAGTCCGATTCCAAAAACGGCGGCGGCGATGGGAATCATTTTTCCCAGCCCCACGACCGTTTTTCTGGAAGCCAGATACACGGCGCCAAACAAAGCGCCCAAACCCGCGCTTCCCATCAGAAATCCGAATGTATTGGAGTTTCCGCGCAGAATGTCTTTGGCAAAAGCAGGCATCAGAACGCTGTAAGGCATTCCCATAAGCCCGATCAGCGCCAGCATCAGCAATATTACCCGGATGGGTTCAAATCCTGAGGCGTAGTTAAATCCCTCTTTGATTTCCTGCCACAGTCTGTGATGAGCAGATGCGTTGCATCTTTCGGAATGCGGAATTTTCATGAGAAGCAGGGACGCAATGACGGCCAGATAACTGACGGCGTTCAGCAGAAAGCACATGCCTTCACCGACGGCGGCAATGAGCAGACCGGCTATCGACGGCCCCAACAGCCGCGCGCCGTTAAACATGGTAGAGTTCAGGGCGATGGCGTTTCCCAGATCTTTTTTGTCCTCAATCATTTCAATCATGAAAGACTGGCGGATGGGGATGTCAAAGGCGGTGATGACGCCCAGAAACATGCTCAGTGCAATGATCTCCCATATGGTGATCGTATGGGTCAAGACCAGGATAGATAAGATAAATGCCTGCACCATCGCCAGGGTTTGTGTCATGATAATGAGCATGTGCCGGTTCCAGCGGTCTGCCAGGACACCGGCTATAGGCGCCAGAAAAAAAGCGGGAATCTGACTGGAAAATCCGGTGACACCCAGCAGAAACGCCGAATGAGTCAGGCGATAAACCAGCCAGCTTAGCGCAACTCCCTGCATCCAGGATCCGATCAGGGAAATGCTCTGTCCGCTGAAAAACAATCGGAAGTTGCGATGGCGCAATGACCGGATAATCGCGCTGAAAGATGAACCGGTGCTGTGTTGCGCCGCGGATATGGAGAGATTATTTACCACTTCGAATCTCCCGGATCAGATCCATTTGAATCTGCTGGATTTCCACCAGACGTTCCCATTGATGGCACATGAGATGGTCAATTTTCTGATTCAGGTGACGAATTTCCAGCTCCGCCTTGAGGTTGACCTGATAATCCCGCATGGCGTGAAGGCGGTCGCGGGCTTCCTGGCGGTTCTGGCTCATCATGATGATGGGCGCCTGAATTGCCGCCAGGCAGGACAGCACCAGATTCAGGAGAATGAAAGGGTAGGGGTCGAATGGACGTGCCAGCAGCACGATACTGTTAATTGCGATCCAGATAAAAAGTGTAATGCCGAAAGTGATGATGAATCTCCAGCTTCCGCCGATAGCGGCAATACGATCCGCGATCATCTGACCCAATGTGAGATCGGATTGAATTTCGTCATCCGGATTCCTCGACAGAATGTCCTGATGTCGGATGCTATCCAGAACCTCTTTTTCAAGAGATGTCAACTCGCCTTTTTCGGATTCCAGAAGAGATTGAACGAACATATTCCGGTATTTCTGGAGGTCGTCCGAGCAGATCCATCCGTTTTCGGACCATTTCCCGGTTTCCTTACGGATCAGTTCCGCCACCGCATGACGCACCAGTATGCCTGGATGCAGTGAGTCGGCGCAGGTGTTGCCGCAAACCTGACAAGTTCGCTGGTTTTGAATATCCGTTGCTGTTTGATTCATATTTCCCATTTTTATAGTCGTGTTAATTCCATTTTGCTTTCAAAATGATATTCCAGCAAGCATTCGGACTGAGACCGTGAAAGCAAGCGAGCAGCGATGAGACTGTACATTCAGTACGTCGAATCGCGGCACAGCGAAGCTGACAAAGGTATCAGTTTGAATGCGAACTGGAATAAAAA
>LKPX01000002.1 GCA_001443525.1 Desulfobacteraceae bacterium RAAP-1
GCTTTCGCCATTCAGCGCCGTCTGCAATGGGATGGCGTTACAACCGTCATTCTGCCGATACGGATGCAGATATAAGCCTGAACCAATCTGGCAAAAAAGGGAAAACGTCGAAGACGCCTATACCCGTTTCTGGCAGATCAACACCGAAATCCTGAAACTGTCCCGCCAGAACAGCAATATCCGTTCCATGACGCTGTCTCTGGGGCAAAAACGCAAGGTGACAGCCGAGTGCCAGGATGTTCTGTCCGCCCTCGGAGAATTCCTGCAAAGCAGATCGTTCAAGGCGACACGGTAAAAAATATATATTGGCCTTGATATTTTCACCAAATTGTTGGACAAGAGAATCTATACACAGTAAAATCGTCGTCGCTGATAATTTCCACAGGATAAAACCGAGCATATAGCCTGAAAAATCATGAAAGGAATCCACTATGTCTGTTCCCCCCGTGAAAATCTATTCGCTTAGTACCTGCAGCCACTGCAAATCCACCAAAAAAATGCTCTCCGACTGTACGGTGCAGTATGATTTTGTGGATGTGGATTTGCTTCAGGGAGAAGAACGAGCCGCCATTCTGGAAGATGTCAAAAAATTCAATCCGAAATGTTCATTTCCGACTATCATTATCGGCGATACGGTTATCGTGGGTTTTAAAGAAAAGGAAATCAAGGAGGCGCTGGGCATTCAATGACTCCGGAAGCTCTGTATGAAATGCTCAAAAAAGTTCAGGAACCCAAAGGCTATTATTTCAGCGATGATACCCAGCGGGTGGCAGATCTTATGAGTGCGCTTTTAACCAACAAGGAACGCTACGGCTATATGGTATGCCCATGTCGGCTGGCTGCGGGAAACATCGAAAAAGACCGCGATATTATCTGCCCCTGCGCCTACCGCGCCGAGGATGTCGCGGAATTCGGAAGCTGTTACTGCAACCTGTATGTATCCAAAGAATGGAAAGAGGGCAAAATTCCTCGTGCCTATGTGCCGGAAAGACGTCCGGTCGAAAAAATATTTTAACCCGGATTTTTCACAGTCATTCATGAATGCACGGCCAGATATGCCCCAAGCTGGCCGCTGTCAACCCTCTCTGGGTGTCATTTCTTCAGTTTTCCAATACCAAAAGATATAAAGAAAAGCAGTGATGCCAGGGTGACGATCGTGGCTCCGGAAGCCAGATTCGCATAGTAGGAAATCCACAGCCCACCCACGGTGGACACGAGGGCGACGGCGACCGCCACAGCAAACATGGGGACATACCGGTCAGTGATCTGCGCAGCCGCCGCACCGGGAATTACCAGCAGCGCAGATACCAGAATGATGCCTACCACTTTCATACTGATCACCACCGTCAGAGACAGAATGCTCAGAAAAAAATGATCCAGAAACCTCACGGGAATGCCGCTGACGTGCGCCACTTCACTGTCGAATGCAACGAACATGAACTCCTTGAAAAACATCCAGATGGATACCAGCACCAGACCGCCCAGCAGCGCAATAACCACCAGATCCTGATGGGTGATGGCAAGAATATTACCAAAAAGATATCCAAAAAGATCCACGTTGTAAGAATTGGACATGCCGATAAATATCACGCCCAGAGCCATGGCCAGAGAAAAGAAAATACCGATGGCCGTATCGGCGCTCAGTCGTTTCTGATTGCCTACCACACCAATGGCATTGGCAACGGCGACAGCGAAAACAATGGCCGACAGTGTCGGCGATATGCCCAGCAAAGCGCCCAGCGCCACCCCCCCGAATGCGGAATGCGCCACACCGACGCCGATAAATGAAAACCGCCGCAGTACGACAAAACAGGACACCACCGCCAGCACGACACTGAGCATCATACCGGCCGCTAGCGCATTTTTCATAAACTCCAGATGAATCCATTCAATCATGGTGAGCATGCCTCATCATGCAGGAAATGCACCGGGCGTCATGCACCATGACCTTCAGATTTTTCCCGAACACTTTCTGGTAGGCGTCGGTTTCCGCCCAGGGGCCGGTATCGCCATGATAGTGAATCTCACGATTCAGACAGGCCACCCGGTCTGCATAGGTGGTCACCACACCAATGTCATGTGACACCATGATCACAGATATCCGCTGGTTGTCTCTCAAACTGGCCAGCAGTTCATAAAAATCCTCCTGGCCCACACTGTCCACACCAGTGGAAGGCTCATCCAGAACCAGCAGCCTGGGGCTGGACACCAGCGCTCTGGCGATCTGAACCCGTTGCTGCTGCCCTCCCGAAAGCTTGCCAAACGGCTTGGCGGCATGCTCTTTCATACCCACCCGGTCGAGCTGTTCAAGGGCTTTTTGACGATGAGTGGTACGCACCCGGGAAAAAATTCCCAGCTGCTGATATAGCCCCATCAGTACAACATCAAGAACCGTCACGGGAAAAGAGCGTTCGGCATGAGACACCTGAGGCAGGTAACCAACGTTCAGCCGGCTCTGCTTGCCGGGTTTCTGGCCGAAAAGCTGCGCCGCCCCCTTATCCGGCTGAATCAACCCCAGAATGACCTTCAGCAGGGTGGACTTTCCGCCACCGTTAGGCCCGACAATCCCCAGGATTTCTCCCTGGGTGCATTTCAGATAAATGGATTTGAGTACCCATTTGCCGTCGAATTTCACCCATACGTCCGACATATCCACCAGAAGCTGCGTATCCGGATAAATATCCGGCGTCGAAGGGGGCAGCCCGGAGGGTTGAAGCGCTGCTGCGACTGTCACTCCATGGCCTCCTTCATATGGCGCAGGTTATAGAGCATGAGAGCGATATAGCTGTCACGTCCGGGAATCGTCGCCTCTCCCAGGGGATCGAGGAGCAGAACCTTCACTCCGGACTCTCTGGCAATGACATCTGCGACCCTGGGATTGAGCTGGGGCTCGGCAAAAACCGCCCGGATTTTATGGGATTTGATAATGGCAACAATATCGGTGATTTCCTTGGGCGTCGGGTTTCTGCCGGGAGTTTTTTCGATAACGCCGTCAGATGTCAGACCATAACGGGCGGCAAAATAATCCCACGAGGGATGAAATGAAATAAACTGCTTGATCCTGAAACGGCTGACAGCCTCTTGGATATGGCTGTCCAGCGCTGACAGCTTCGCCAGATAAGCCTGGGTCTGTTTCTCATAATCTGCAGCATGAATGGGGTCCGCCGCGGAAAACGCCTGGGATATCCGACGCACCATGATCTCTGCCAGTTTCGGATCAAGCCACACATGAGGATTGGCCGTCAGATCGCCATGTGCATCCGTGGATGCGGACGCCGCACCGCCCGGTTTGACCGGTGGCATCGGATGCTCGGCGGCATCGGGATCCACAGACGTCATCAGGTGTATCCCGTCAGACAGCACCACCGTGGTCAGATGCTGTCCGGACGCATGAATCAGAGAATCGGCCCAGAATTCCAGCCCCGCACCGACCATAAGAAACACCCTGGCGTTGCTGAAGGTTTTGACCTGACCAGGCTTGAGTTCAAATGTATGCGGACTGGCGCCGGGCGGCACCAGGGTGGTCACATCCACAAACGGCCCTCCCACCTGCCTGGCCATATCCGCAATCGGAAAAATACTGGCAACCACCTGAAGTTTCGCGGCATAAGCACCAGCAGGAATGATCAGGACAGCAACCGCCAAAAATATTCGAAAGCCCAAAATCTGTACATAATGACGCAATGTCATGGCAAATATTCCTTCATCCGTTGAACGATTTGGGGTTTGGGCATAGCGCCCACCAGCGTGTCTTTTAAATGTCCGTTATCAAAAATCAGCAGCGTGGGAATGCTTCGGGTATCGAATCGGGCGGAGATCACAGGGTTGGCGTCCACATTCAGTTTTCCGATCCGGAATATGCCTTTGAATTCCGTCGCCAGCTCAGAGATAACCGGCGAGACGATTTTACACGCGCCGCACCAGGGCGCCCAGCAATCTACCAGCACGGGAAGCGGCGCACGCAGCACTTTTTCTTCAAAATTGGCGTCTGTGATCATGAGCGGCTGCTGCAGAAACAGTTCGCTGGTGTTCAGCCGTCCGCCACATTTGCCGCATTTACCGATCTGACCGGCATGGGCCGCCGATATCCGATTGCGGGTACCGCAAAAAGGACAACGAAACAGATAACGCGTTGCAGATGTCATCAGGGCATTACTCCATATTCTTTCAGTTTTTTGTGCAGGGTTTTTCGAGTGATTCCCAATTGTCTGGCCGTCTGGCTTTTATTGCCGCCGGCAGCCTCCAGCGCCTTGAGAATGGCCGCTTTCTCGACAGCATCCAGAGATATATCGCCGCTGACGATCCCAGCCGTCTCCGGCAGCGCCGCACGGCCGTTGACCGGCGGCAGCATGGGAAGCACCTGATCATCCAGATAGTCTCCCCGGCACAGCACAACGCCTCTTTCAACGGTATTCATCAACTCCCGGACATTTCCGGGCCAGTCATAACGAATCAGATGATCCATGGTCTGCGGGGTGAATCCCTTAATCAACTTGCGGTTCAGCTCCGAAAACTTTTCCAGAAAATGCTGCGCCAGAAGAGGAATGTCTTCCCGACGCTCCCGCAGTGGAGGCAGATTCAGATTGACCACATTCAGCCGGTAGTACAGATCTTCACGAAACTGCCCGGCACTGATCATCGCCATCAAATCCTTATTGGTAGCGACAATCAGACGCACATCGATCGGCACCACCTGCTCACCGCCCACACGGGTAATTTCCCGCTCCTGAAGCACGCGAAGCAGCTTGACCTGCATCATCAGAGACATTTCGCTGACTTCATCCAGAAACAGACTTCCGCCGCTGGCCTGTATGAACTTGCCTTCCTTTTTGCGATCCGCACCAGTGAAAGCACCTTTTTCATGGCCGAAGAGTTCGGACTCCAGCAGCGTTTCGGTGATGGCCGCACAATTGATTTTAACAAAAGGCCCGGTTTTCCGGAAGCTGTTATAATGAACGGCGCCAGCAATCAACTCTTTACCGGTGCCGGATTCACCATGAATCAGGACGGTGGCCTCGGACATCGCCACCTGCGCCACGGTTTCAAGAAGCCGCTCCATCCCCACACTCTGACCGATGATGTTGCGCCGGTCAAACCGCGCCCCTATGTTCTGTTTGAGGATACGGTTTTCTTCCCGAAGCAGAGCATGTTCCATAGCCCGTTCTATGGTAATTCTCAGTTTATCGAAATCAAGAGGTTTGGTCAGATAATCGTAAGCCCCTGATTTCAAAGCAGTCACCGCGGATTCAATGGAGGAATAGGCGGTCATGATGATCACCGGTATGGACGGATTGAGCGTCTTGATGCGACCCAGCGCTTCGATGCCGGAAATCTTCAGCATCCGAACGTCCATCAGAATCAGATCAAAGGGCTGATCCTGAACCTTTTCAATGGCAACGCCGCCATCGTCGACTTCAGTAATCTCATAGCCCCATCCACCGATCAGGGTGCGCAGCATGGTGCGGTGAGCGGTATCGTCATCCACGACAAGAATCGAACAGTTTTTTTTCTTCATTTCACACAGAACTCTCAATGGGAAGGCGGATCGTGACCACCGCACCCTTTCCGCTATGACTTTCAATCCGGATATCGCCGCCATGCGCTTCGACGATGTTGTGGACAATGGGCAGCCCCAGTCCGGTCCCCGTCGGTTTGGTGGTGAAATAGGGATCAAATATCCGGGACAGATCGGTTTCAGCGATACCGGCGCCAGTGTCAGATATCTGAATCACCAGCCGATCCTGATCCTGCGCCGCACGGATTTCGACGGCGCCGCCTTGGGGCATGGCCTCAACCGCATTGAGCAGCAGATTCAAAAGCACCTGATTGATCTGATCCGGATCGATGGAAACCTGCGGCAACCCGGCATCCATCTGAAGGTGAATCTCGACGCTGTGTGCGTTGGCCTGACGTTCCAGCAGTTTCAGCGTATTCTGAATCACGTCGGCAATGGACACTTTCTGGCGGAATATGCGGACAGGTCTTGAAAACTCCAGCAGTTGGCTGACGACCCGGTTCAGACGATCCACTTCCTGAATCAGAATGGTCGAAATGTTACAGTCTTCCGGAATGTGGGCATAACGTTCCTTGAAATAGGTGGCAAACCCCTTGATGGAACTTAAGGGATTTCGGATTTCGTGCGCAACTCCTGCGGCAAGACTGCCGATGGATGCCAGTCGCTGGGATCTGGCCAGCGCTTTTTGAAGAGACTGCACCTCACGCAGATCTTTAAAGAGCAGTACATATCCCAAAAATTCACTGGTTTCATCCGTCAGCATGGCGGCGCTCACTTCCAGCGGCAGACGAGGATGATCGGCAGTCCGGCAGACGATCTGCTTTTCGATGACCCGCTGGCGGATGTCCGGATTCTGCAGAAGATCCAAAAAAATGGAGGGCAGCACATCGGCAGCATTTTTCCCGGTTGCATTCACTTGAGATAAATTCAGCAGACGGTCCGCCACCTGATTGAACGATGTGATAATCAGCGATGGTTCCAGAGCAATCAAACCGATGGGCATGTTTTCCACCAGCGTATCTGAAAACGCCTTGATTCTGGAAAGCGATGCACGGGTCATCCGGTAATTCTGAGCCATCAGCAGAAGCATCACACCGGCAAAGCCGATAAACAGCAGGATAATGCCCATGATGACCGTGTGGACATCATCGGAATGCCTGGCTTCTTCGATGCCCTGCATATCCAGCCCCACAAAAATAACCCGGCTGACGCTTTCATCCGGTGGCGGCGGCGGTCCATCTCCATCAGGCCGGTTATGATGGGGGAATCTTTCCGGAAAAGGCATCATCGGATGAAATCGCAGCCCGTTTTTAAAACGGTTTCTTCCCATTCCCATTGGAAGACGGGTCGGTGTAAAACGCCGGTAAACCTCAAACGTTTTCTTGCCGCTTTCCGATGCAATAATCCGCCAGAAAATATTGGGGGATTCAGATATGGCTTCCAGATTCAGATCTTTTCCGTAAATTCTGCCGATCTGTTCCGGATTACTGCTGGCCACAATGACGCCGGAGACATCCGTCACAATCAGATGGTCAATATCAGGCTGCTGAGCGGTTTCGATCAGCAGCCGCTGAAGCTGAAACCCCGCCCAGCGGTCCACCATGCCGGTCCGGGTGCCTGCTTCAAACGAACGGATCAGAGCCGCCCCTTTTTCTTTCAGCAGCCGTTCGGTATGCTCCCTCTGCCGATTAATGTTTTCAATCGTAATGAACGAAAAAATCGGCAGCAAGATCACAACAGCGCCAATCAGTATCCAGGGCGGAATGCCTGTCCAGAGCCTGGATGAAACAGTATCTTTGATTTTCATTTTCTATCGTAAAAGTCGGAAATCATCCTGATGACGACCTCGCAGATGGCCATGAGCTGTCATTACAACAAATCAAAAGCGCTCAACTCTCCCGCGCCCCTGCGGATGATTTCTGGTTCGTCATGAATCAGCGATACAACGCTGGATGGATTGCCAGGCACGATGCCTCCATCGATGACCATATCCAGACGTTTTCCGAAATGTTCATAGATCAGGGATGGATTATCGAAAACAGAGCCGTCCGGCGCGGTCGCACTCGTCGTGATGACGGGATTCCCCAGAGACTTGACCAGAGCGATGCAGATGGGATGATCCGGAACCCGGATACCGGCGGTTTTTCGTTTGGTCAGCATGATTCTGGGAACCAGTTTGGAACCTTCCAGAATAAAGGTATAGGGCCCCGGAAGATGTCTTTTCATGGTTTTATAACCGTAATTGGTCACTTTGGCATAGTCGCTGATGTCCTTGAGGTCTGAGCAGATAAAACTGAAAGGCTGAGACGGATCCCGCTGCTTGAGCTGATAAATTCTCTGAATGGCTTTTTTATTCATGATATCACATCCGATACCGTAAACCGTGTCGGTGGGATAGGCAATAACGCCACCATCTTTCAGAATATCCACGACTTTGGCAATCAGCCGCTGCTGGGGGGTAATCGGATTGATGTTAATCAGCATAAATTCCGTCCAGAATGTATTGCAAAACGGTCCGAATCTCAATTTCCGCAAGTTTATCATGCTTAAACACATGCTATTTCGTTATTATTACTACAGCCCCGCTTAAATGACAACGGAATATGTACCGGCAGCAACGTTCTACACCAGACCACCTTTGCACAGCACCGCATTTTTTATGCTTGACCTGAAATTTATTTCGTGCTTATTCCCAATATCAGGATAATAGAAATTAACCTGTCGATGCCCCCCCCTTTCTCATAACCATCGTAAAAAAGGAGCGCTTCATGATGAAAAAGTTGTGCGTAGTATTTTTGTTTCTGGCGGTGATTTGTGTCAGTACTGCCTCTGCCGCTGTCGTTACTCTGGATGAGGCGCAAAATGTCGCCCAGAACTGGCTCACGGATATCATACATACCTACGGTTCCTGGGGAGGATCTTCTGTGCCCGTTATTTCAGGTTCAGAACCTTTTACTTACAATGGAACAACGGTCGGATTCAATTTTACGGTCAGCCCTCAGGGACATATTCTGGTATCTGCCCGTGATGATATGCCAGCGGTCAAACTTTATTCTGAAACATCTACACTCAGTTTGCAGAATAAAAGGGACCAGGATCAGATATCCTGGATTTCTAAAGAACTCTTTCAGGTCGGACAGGCAATTGACACGCACGGCTCAGAAGCGGCTGCCGCCGACCCGGTGCAGAACCCGGACCGCAGTCTCTGGAATATGCTGGACAAGAATACCGAAGCGTTTAATGCGGCGGCAACTGGCGAGACAACAGCAGAAGCTGTTTCTTATGGCCCGTTACTGACCTCGACATGGGCGCAGGGAAATCCGTACAATCAGCAGTGCCCGCTGGATTCCCAAAATCGTCACACCGCCACAGGCTGCGTGGCAACGGCCGCTTCCCAGATCATGAAATACTGGAAATACCCGGCTTCCGGGCAGGGCGCCGTATCTTACACCTGGAATAACGGTGCAGCGAATGTAACCCTAAGTCAGAATTTTTCAAGCAGAACTTACGACTGGACAAACATGGCCGACAGTGTCACCAGCGCCAGCAGCGTCGACCAGCAAAACGCCGTCGCAATGCTGTGCGCGGATGTGGGCATTGCGTTTCAAATGGATTATGGCTACAGTTCCTCCAGCGCTAATACATCCGATGCGCCTTATGTCTTTATGAATTATTTCAAATATAAAAATACGGTTTCCTGGGTCAACCGAACGGATTACACAAGCGCCAGCGCCTGGATGCAGGTTTTCAAAAACGAGGTGCAGGCGGGCAGGCCGTCGCAGCTTCGGATCAAAGATCCCGATCCTGTCAATGGTGGCGGCCATTCGGTGGTAGTGGACGGCTACCGGGATTCCCCTGCAGAAACGGTTCATATCAATATGGGCTGGAGCGGCAGCTATGACGGCTGGTACACGCCGGACAGCTTTGTTACCGGTACATCTTCCTGGACAAGCACTGCTTATCAGGGAGCCGCCATTGGTATTCAGCCGAATGACAACAGCATCATTATTTCGGCCAACGCCGGAACAGGCGGTTCCATCAGCCCCAGCGGATCTGTGTCGGTAAGTTACGGTGGCAGCCAAACCTTTACCATTACTCCAGACACCGGCTATACTGTGGCAGACGTCCGGGTGGACGGAACATCGGTAGGAGCGGTAACTACCTATACCTTCAGCAATATCATCTCAACACACACAATTTATGCCACTTTCTCGTCTTCAGGCGCTCAGTGCACTCCTGACATTAAAGCCAATGGCCAGAGCACATCCATCACGATACCGGCCGGCACCCCGGTTTCCATTACCGTCAGTCTGGCACCGGGAGATCAAATAGGGAAAAATGCGGACTGGTGGGTACTCTTCTTCAGAGCCCCTAATAGCTTGTCTTCCCTGACCACCGGCGGCTGGGTTACTGGAATCAGCCCCCTATTTCAGTGGCCGCTGGTAACGATATCACCCGTACCCATTGCTTACGGTTACCTGCCTGCCGGAGACTATGTATTTTACTTTGCTGTGGATACAACACCCAATGGCCTCCTTGATACGCCCCTGTACTATCAAGGCGTTCAGGTGCATGTAACCCCATAAGGGTGATGTTCTCGTAAAAAAGGGTGTACCAATAATCTTTTCGAACGGCCATCAACTGCGGTTTCTTTGACGTCTATCAAGTTGATGGCCAGTCCAATATCACATTCAAAAGAGACTGAAAACAAAAAAGCCCAATGGCTGTTTTACACAGTCAATTGGGCCTGTTTGATTTTTGTGGCGTCCCCAAGGGGATTTGAACCCCTGTCGTCGGCGTGAAAGGCCGATGTCCTGGACCGGGCTAGACGATGGGGACGCATATGGTGGGCCGTGTTGGACTCGAACCAACGACTCTCTGCTTAAAAGGCAGATACTCTACCGTCTGAGTTAACGGCCCAAAAGACGGAAGCGCTCTTATATACAAATTCGACTTGAATCTGTCAATAAAAAATTTAACAGGATTTATTTCTGTCAAATCATTGCACACCCTAAGGATGTATCAAGTCCTCATATTTTTTCCTTATAAACCGATCACCGCTTATAATGCAAGCATAAATTTACAATTTCACCAATATTGATGCCATCGCAAAATATTTGCATATAACATATTGAAATCATTGTTAATAATTAGTACATACAGTATGCATTAACGACGAAGGATGCAGCACAACGCGCGCATGCGGACTTTTTACAAAACCGTCAATATATTTATTATTATATCAGGTTTCATAAATTGCGTCATATTGCGCCGTAGAGTATAATCAACGCCATTGATAACAAACAAGCACGTTCATCTTTTTGTAATGTTCACTTATTTATAAGGCGAATTTGTTATTTTCATAGCTGTCAATGATTTTGGGAAATCTGTCTGACGGGCAGACAATACCCATTGAATGACAGTCAACGCGGCAGGCACATCTTTTCATGAGGATTCATTATGAAAAATTATTTATTAATCGCAATGTTGCTGCCAGGAATTCTTGGTGGCTGTGCTACATACCAGACCAAACCTCTGGATATGAATGCAGATATGGCGCATCGGATTCCATCTCTCACAGAAAATGCTTCAAAAATCCCGCTGATAGCATCCCTTACACACCATTTCAATCCGGATGATGGTCTGAATATAGATGAAGTCGCTATCCTGGCTGTCGCCAACAACCCGGCTTTAAAGCTGGCCCGTGATGATGTTAAAATTGCCCGTTCCAAAGCTCTTGACGCTGGCCTGCTGCCCAATCCTCAGCTTAGCGCAGGTCTGGATTTTCCTACCAGCACCACACCTGGATCTACGTTTACCGCGACAAATTTCGGCCTAAGTTATGATTTAGCGCCTCTCCTGACAAGAAACACCGCCGAAGAGATCGCTGAAAGCAATATTCGTAAGGCGGACATGGTGCTTCTGTGGCAGCAATGGCAAGTTATCAGCCAGGCTCACATGCTGTTTGCAAAAAGCTATTATCAGAAAAAACTCTTCCAGGTGCTGACAACGTACAGAGATATTCTATCAGAACGCCACGCTCGTATTCAAAAGGCATTCAAGGATGGTAACCTGACACTGGACAGTACGACAAACGATCTCTCTGCATTTCTGGACATAAACCGCCAGATAGATGATCTTACCCGGAAGATCCATCAGACGCATTGGGAACTGTCTCGGCTTCTGGGCCTGTCACCTGATGTCGCACTCAACCTGACAGGTGATGTAACGCTGCCGGATATTGATCAGAAGCATATCCAAACGATGCTGACTCAACTGGCTTACCGGCGTCCGGATTTGCTGGCGCTGAAAGCTGGCTACGAAACTCAGGATCTGAAATACAGGCAGGCCATTATTCAGCAGTTTCCGGCGATCTCTGTCGGCATTACCCAGGCCAGCGATACCAGCAATGTTCACACCATTGGCCCTTCCATCACTCTGAGCCTGCCTTTATTCAACCAGCACCAGGGAAAAATCGCCATTGAAAAGGCCAGCCGCAAACGCCTTTACGATGAATTTGAAAACCGGCTGATGAATGCCCGCAGCACGATCTCACAAATATTAGCGGATCAAAGCCTGCTGAAGACACAGCTAAAAACTGTTTCTTCGGCAACAATATCCCTCAAAAATGCCGTCGATAATGCAGAAAAAGCGTATGCAACAGGCAATATCACTGAACTCGCCTATACAGCGTTATATGCCCGTCTGTTTCATAAAACGTTGGAGCAACTTCATCTGGAACAGACGTCTGTCGAACAGCGCATTGCCTTGCAAACACTTCTGGGCAGTAATTCCTGCATGACGTTTAACGATAAAAGGAACTCGTAATGAAAAAACAACTGGCTACTACTGTAATTATATTGTGGATGACAGGCCATGCCGCGATGGCGCTGGCAGAAACGTCCGCTCTCGTCAAAACCGGAATGATAGAGAAAAAGACGTTATCCAGCAGTCTGGAAGCATACGGTACGATCAGCCCCGACCCCCGGCACGTGGAAGCTATCAGCCTTGCACGGGCAGGAAAAGTTTCCCGGATTATGGTAACGGCGGGACAGATCGTTAAACGTGGCTCACAGCTTCTGGAATTTTCTACCGACCCTGCTGAATCAGCGGCATATGAACAAGCAAAATTATCGATGGATTATTTACAAAAAGAATTGCAGCGCACTGAAATGATGGTGCAGCAGCATCTATCCACGCAGGCCCAATTGGCAACCGCCCGCAAATCATTTGCCGATGCCCTCAGCAATCTCGATATTCTCCGGAAACAAGGGAAGGAAACCCTGACAGAAAAGATAACCGCTCCTTTTGATGGAATCGTCACCCGACTGGATGTAAATACAGGAGACCATGTTCCCCCCAAGACGTTACTGCTACACCTGGCAAAAAGTGATTCTCTCATGGCAGATATGGAAGTAGAACCTGAAGAAATTTATCAGGTCAAGACAGGAATGCCGGTTCATATCCGATCCATATTTGACAGTAGCCAAATGGTGAAAGGCCGGGTGTTCAGCATTAACGGCGTTATTAATCCTCAGACACGAAGGGTAAGTGTCCTGGTGCAGCTCTTTGATCATCCGGCGGATCACTTTATCCCAGGCATGTATATTTTAGGAGAAATCATTATAGGAAAACAGACCTATCAGGTTGTACCCCGATCCGCGGTGCTCCGGGATGAAAAAGGCGCCTATATTTATCAGATATCCGATGGTCACGCTATACGAATCAATGTCTCAACAGGAAAAGAAACTGATCATGTGATAGCTGTCCAAGGCCACTTCGACCCATCCTTAAAAATTGTGGTACAGGGTAATTACGAGCTGGAAGACAAAATGATGGTTCGGGAGGATGCAAAATGAATATCACACGCTGGATTCAGGTGCATCGCCGTTCCATTTTATTCTTGCTGGTGTTGTTGGCTGTCTCCGGCATCGTATCTTCTTTCAACCTTCCAATTTCATTGTTTCCCAATGTGGATTTTCCACGAATAGTCGTTTCACTGGATGCAGGAGACCGGCCTGCCGAACAAATGGCGCTTCAGGTAACCCGACCCGTGGAAGAAGCTGTACGCAGGGTGCCAGGGCTTGTCGATGTGCGTTCTACAACCAGCCGCGGCAGCGCTGAAATTTCCATCAATATGGAATGGGGGACAAATATGGCAGAAGCCACCCTCCAGGTCAATGCCGCTATTATGCAAATCCTGTCCCGATTGCCAGCAGGGACATCGATCGTCACCCGACGCATGGACCCTACCGTATTCCCGATTATCGCTTACAGTCTGACATCCCCCACCACATCGTTAACAGACTTGAGAGATATTGCCCAGTACCAGCTTCGGCCATTGCTTTACGGAGTGAATGGTGTAGCGCAGGTGGACGTCAGCGGTGGAACCCGGGAAGAATATCGGGTATCCGTAGATCCAGCCCGCCTTCAGGCATACGGAATCGCTCTGAACGATGTGGCCAGGACATTGAACGCCGCCAATGTGGTGATGGCCGTCGGTAAAATAGAAGACCATTATAAACTTTATCTGGTAATATCCGACACACGGTTTGACAATCTGGACCAAATCCGGAAAACAATTCTTAAAAGCGGCAAAAATGGCATTGTACGGCTGGAAGATGTAGCCACAATAACGACCTCAGCGGTCCCGCAGTGGATCCGTGTCACCGCCGATGGACGTGATGCCGTGCTGCTCCAGGTGTATCAACAACCCGGCAGCAACAGCGTGGAAATCGCCAAAAATGTCAAAAACAAACTGGACGCTTTCCGCTCGCAGTTACCCAAAGGTGTCACCATTGCGAACTGGTATGATCAGAGCAGACTGGTGATAGACTCTGCAAGCAGTGTACGAGATGCCATCCTGATTGGCATTGTTCTTGCTATGCTGGTGCTGCTGGTATTTCTGCGCAATCTGAAAATCACCCTGATTGCCGTAATCGTTGTTCCGACAACATTAGCCGCTACAGTCGTTATGCTCTACGCACTTCGGATGAGTTTCAATATCATGACGCTGGGCGGCATGGCGGCTGCCGTTGGGCTGATTATTGATGATGCCATTGTCATGGTCGAACATATTGTCCGCAGGCTTAGGGGTGAAACCAGTCAGCATCATGGCGTTGTGATGACCGCCGCCATAGAATTCTTTCGGCCGCTCTGCGGCTCCAGCGCCGCCACCCTGATCGTTTTTCTTCCATTGGCATTTTTATCCGGAGTGACAGGAGCTTTTTTCAAAGCGTTATCGCTTACCATGGCTTCCGCCCTGTTTATTTCCTTTCTGATTACATGGCTGGCCGTACCGATTCTGGCAGAGCATTTTTTAACTGAAAAAGATGCCTCCCAAGAAGAAAGCGGCCGTTTTACCCGCTGGCTGCATGACCGTTATGAATATCTGATGACGCGGTTCCTGGCCCATCCTACGCTCATTTTACTTCTGATTGTACCCCTTATCGGCGCAGGCTGGATAGCATTCCGGCATGTGGGCTCCGGTTTTATGCCCGCTATGGACGAGGGCGGATTCATTCTGGATTATCGCAGTGCACCCGGGACAGCCCTGGCTGAAACGGATCGATTGCTGAGGCAGGTGGAAAAAATCATTCAATCCGTTCCGGAAGTCGATACCTATTCGCGGCGCACCGGCACAGGACTTGGCGGTGTTATGACCGAAGCCAATGAAGGAGATTTTTTCGTCCGTCTCAAACCCATGCCGCGACGCCCCATAGAGCAGGTTATGGATGAGATTCGCAATCGTGTCCGTCAGCAGGTACCCGGTCTTGATATCGGCATGGCCCAATTGATGGAAGATCTTATCGGTGATTTGACAGCAGTTCCACAACCTGTTGAAATAAAATTGTTTTCAGATAATGCCGACGCACTCCAGAAAACAGCCAGAAATATTGCCGGTAAATTAAAGAGTATCAAAGGGATCGTTGAAATCCGGAACGGGATCAATCCGGCAGGCGATGCACTGGAAATCCATGTCGATCGTGGTAAAGCCGCCCTTGAAGGCGTTGACCCCGAAGCTGTAACGAAGCTCCTTCAGACATATCTGAGCGGTACCGTCACCACTAAAGTGCAGCGCGGGGTGAAGATGGTCGGCGTCCGGGTCTGGATCCCCTATCGATTCCGCAGTACGGACCGGGACATCGATCGATTGCAGCTTCGAGCGCCGGACGGGCACCTGTTTCCTCTAAATCGGGTAGCCCGCATTATTCCATTGACCGGTCAGCCACAGATCAGCCGTGAAAATCTCAAGCGTATGCTGGCGGTCACCGCCCGAATCAGCGGTCGGGATATGGGATCCGTGATACACGATGTCAAACATCTCATGATGCAACCAGGGATGCTGCCAAAGGGAATGTATTATGAACTGGGAGGGCTTTATCAGCAGCAGCAGATCGCATTCAAAGGGCTGGAGGGGGTTTTTGCCGCAGCCGTAGCACTGGTCTTTCTGCTGCTTCTTTTTTTGTACGAAAATTTTCGAGTGGTCATCTCTATCATGTCCATTCCACTTCTGGCGGTGTCCGTTGTTTTCATAGGCCTCTGGGCGACCGGCATCGAACTGAATATTTCCGCCATTATGGGGATGACGATGATCATCGGTATTGTCACAGAAGTCGCCATATTTTATTTTTCCGAATACCTTGACCTTGTCATGGATATGGACCACCGACAGGCATTGATCACGGCCGGTAAAAATCGTATGCGGCCTATCGCGATGACCACATTTGCAGCCATCCTGACACTGCTTCCCCTGGCTTGTGCGATCGGCCAGGGCTCTGCCATGCAGCAGCCTCTGGCGGTAGCCATCATTTCAGGACTCACTGTGCAATTGCCACTGACACTGCTGATCATGCCGGTATTGTTTGATATCCTGAAGCGAAAAATGAATCGGGGTACAAACAAAAGTCTTTGATGAGAACGATGTTATCCTTATCTCAAAATAGTCATAATTGATGTCCTCGTAAAAAGTCGAATTTCGGACGACTTCGTAAAATGTTCGCAGGCAAGGCGTGCAAATCCTGAGGAGTGAGGCGTACTTTCGGGTACGCCTCAACGATGAAGGATGCAGCACAACGCAGCGACCAGACTTTCCATGTTGCCATCCAGTCAGGATTTTTTCCGCCAATGGACATACAGCACAGGAATCAGGTTGGTGCTGAGCAGCGCACTCCAGAGGATGCCACCCCCAATGACCACAGCCAGCCCCTGCTCAGGCGCTGCTCCTTGTCCCCACCCCATGGCTGTCGGAAGCATGCCAAGAATGGCTGTAATCGTGGTTAGCACAATAGGCCGGAACCGGACCCGTATGGCATCTTTCACAGCGTCTTCAGGAGACGCACCGGCTGCCTCGTTGCGACGCGCATAAAAAAGCAGCACAATTCCATGGTTCAGACAAATTCCCACCAGAGCGATAAATGCCACCAGACCGATGGCATTTAATCCCACACCGCTAATACTCAGAGCGGCCGCACCACCGGTAAAAGCCAGAGGAATCTGCAACAGCAGCAATCCCGGTATAAGCAGGTTATCAAACTGCAGAATCAGGATGCCCAGCATAAGAAGGAATGCAGCAATAGCTGCAATGCCAAGACTCATGGCCGCGTTTTCTATTTCCGGGAACAACCCGCCAAAACCGATGCGATAGCCGGACGGCAGGGAAAGACTGGTCAGAACCCGCCTGGCTGCGGTGATCGTATTCCCTAGGGTACCGGTTGGTGTGGCAAGGATTTCCAAAGCTCTCTCCCCATTGATATGGCGGATCTGATTGGGTGTCGGCATCAGCTTCAGCACAGCCAGTTCTCCCAACGGCGTCCACCCTTGGGTATGAATCGGCAGTTCAGCAAGAGAGCGAAGAGACTTTTCCGGTGCATCGGCCATACGCACGTATAAAATCAGTGGAGCATTTCCATCGGGAACCTCTGCCACCACCTCACCCGCCAGAAGCGGCCTGATCTGAGCATAGATATCCGCAGGGCTCAGCCCATAAGCAGCCAGTGCCAATGGTTTAAATCGGATTTCTAACTGCGTAACAGGATAGGCGTCGTTGTTGAAAATATCGGTTAACATTGGTACCTGGCGCAGCCGGGCAACCATTTGTTCCGATAGAATGCGCAGCATCTCAATCCGACTTCCGAACAAGCGAATGACAAACGGTTGAGGCAAACCGGAAAGACTTTCGCCGACGCGTTCAAGAGTAGGGGTTCCCATCGAAAACTGAACTCCTGTCGTACGACTCTCGGAAAGCAATCGTTTTCCGATAATATCCAGACTGTTTACCGCGATATGGGGTTTAAGTGCGATCTGAATTTCACCGGCAAACGACGGCTCGGTATAAGCGCTCCCGGCAGGAGAACCAATGCGCGCAAAGGTATGCGCCACGGCCGGATCGTTTCTCAATTGCTGAACGATGCTCTGAACCACTGCCACGGTATCCGATAAGGAGGTGCCGGGTGGCAAAGTGAAGCTTTCCAACATCACCCCTTCATTCGGGAGTGGAAGGAAATTGACCGGAACGAGAACCAGAGCGACCAAAGACACAATGAGCAGAATTGTACAGATCAGCAGACTCAGACGCGGAAATCGCATCATTCTGTCAAACAGACGCCGGTTCCAGCAACACAAGCCATCAAGCGCCCGACCAGCCAATGTCGGAATCGTGCATGCGCGGGCATTAATAAAACCAAGCCCCAGAGGAATCAGGCTTAATGATACAAATAGTGAAGCCAGCAATGCAATGGCCATAGCAAGCGCAAAGGGAATAAAAAATACCCCTGCCAGTCCGCCAACGAAAAGAAGCGGGACAAAGACAAAAACCGTGGTGAGCGTACCGGTAATATCAGGGCCAACAATATCGAAAAGTCCAAGCCCTATCCCCTCCCAATGAGCGGCTCCTTTTTCCCAGCGATGATAGATACTCTCCAAAACGATAATGGCGTCATCCGCCAGGAGTCCCACAGCCACACTCAAGGCTCCAAGCGTCATCAGGTTCAGACTCTGGCCAAACGCATACAACCCGGCAATACCTATCAGCAGAGACAGCGGAATACTAAGCGTCAGTACCCAGATGCCCCGTCCCGCTCCCAGAATCCATAGCAACACTCCAATAGCCAGCCCGGCCCCAATCAGCAGGTTACGCCCCAGGTCGGAAGCGATGAGGTTTACCAGATGCCCTTGACTGTAAGTCTGTACCCAGTGTACGCCTGAAGGAAGCTGAGCCAGCGTTCTCTGAAGAGTCTGTACTACAGCATGTGTGACAGGCAAAGTTGAAGAGCCGGGCTGTTTGAAAACGGTCAAGGCGATACTCGGCCGTCCATCCAGGGAAACGGCGTTATGGGCAGGAACAGGCGCGCGCACGATCCGGGCAAGAGCCCGCAACGGAATTTTCCCTTTGGACACCGCTATGGGAATTTGAGAAAGTTCACCAATACGCTTTGGCAGGTTACGCGCTTCAATAAGAATATCCTGATGCCCTGCGGTCAGATAGCCCCCGGAACCCAGTAAAACCTGTTGACGGATGGCGCTGACGATACTCGTAATGGACACCTGATAGTGTCTCATGGCTTCGAGATCGGGCTGTATCCAGAGAGCCTCATCACCGGAGCCGTAAACCTCCACCCGCTGAACACCGGGCAGAGAACGCAGCGCCGGGGCCACCCGCGTACGAATCGCACGTTGGACATCCATAGGCGCTACTGATGTCGGGATATACACCGTGAAATCGGCAATCTCGTTAATTGCATTTCCCATGATCTCAGCATACGGGTGAACAGAAGCAGAAAGCTGTCTTCGGGCCCGGTCTATGGCGCTGTTGACCGACTGGAGGTCTTGCTGTGGATCAGTCCCTTGGGCAAAGCGAATATCGGTCTCTACGGTACCATGCCCCATGTTCGAGCGAACACTGACCAGATTGGGCAAAACGAGAATTCGCCCTTCCAGAGGACGCGCGACAAGCATCTCCAGTTCACTGGCTGTGGCTCCAAATTGATGGGTAATAACGCTGATCTGGGGGAAATTGAACTGGGGAAGCACTTCCACAGGAATGTGCAGCAAGGCGTAACCGCCATAGACAACCAGGGCGCCATAGGCCATCAACCAGAAAAGCGGCTGCATGAAAAAATGTTTAAAAGTATCAGTTATATTCATGTCAATCAATCCGGTTTCTGATACTGCCTGGAAAAATCCCGATGAAATTCGAGATAAGCATTCTCGACCACCACCTGACTTCCAGCTTCAAGCCCCTGCTTAATCAGCGTCATCGTCCCCTGGCTCGGACCAGGCACGATTTTCCGGCGCTGATTGCCATGCGCTGTGTGCTCCAGCACCCACCACCGACCTTTGTCCAAAATCAAAGAGCATGTCGGCACTGCCACATAAGTCTCTTTCCCTCCGGATAAGCTCACGCGCCCCACGTCGCCGTTCAACCAGTGCGGCGCCGGATCGGTTGCAATGAGGCCGATACTTTCTCCGCCATCCGGTTCAACCTGACCAATGACCGTACGCACTTTGACCGGAATGGCGGAACCACCGGCAGCTGATTCGAATTGACCGGTCATCCCGATCCGGATCATCGCTGCATCAGGTCCGTAATAATGCGCCATCAACCACAAACCGCCCGTCGGCTGCAAGATCAGAATCGTCCGACCTGTCTGGACCCACTCCCCTTTATGCACATTGACGGCAAGGAGAATACCGCCCGATGGAGCTTTCAGTACAAGCGATTTCTGTACAGCGTGCAGTTGCAATAAGGCATTATCCAGATCATCCCGAGCCCTGACCAGACGAGTCTCGGCCTGATATACCACCTTTCGTGTGGCAAGCCGCACGGCCTGTTTCTGACGTTCGATAGCAAGGGTTTTTTCGGCCATCGTTACCGCAACATCGGCACCGGCAACCGAGTTCCTGCGTTGAGCCAGCAATCCGTCAACCGCAGGCCCCGTCATATGTCCGAGAACAGCCCCTGCTTTCACCGTCTCACCCGGTAACACCGTAAGCCCGCTGACAACTCCGGCCTGCTCTGCATTCAGCTTGATAGTGGTAATGGGCTCGACCCGTCCATAAGCTAAAAGACGCGTGGTTATCGTGCGTGCCCGGGCTGTCACCACTCCCATATCCATGTCATTCTGATTTTTTTGCTTGGAAAAACATACTGGTGGGAAGAGAAAATGCCCTGCTATCAAAATCAATAATACGCTCAAACCGCATATTGGTATTGTTTTATTTACCATTTTTCACCCCGCTCAAACAATCCGCTCTTATGAAGGAAATACACAGCGATAACTGCTTTTAGGACGATCTGATTCGTTTTCGTGCAAACGGTACTTTCTGTAAGATTTGATACTCTCGTAAAAAGTCGATTTTCAGACGGCTTTGTAAAAAGTTCGCAGGCAAGGCGCGCAAATCCGCAAGGAGTAAAAGGATGCAGCGCAACGCAGCATCCGGACTTTTACGAAGCCGTCAAGATTTGTGTCCTTACATAGCGTAGCCCAATTGATGCCATCACAGCCAACCGCACGTTAAACAAATTACATCGATTTCTCACGGAGAGAAATCTCCCATAATGAACATATAACATATCGCAGTTTACCGGAGTTTGTCCTCAAGCTTACTTTTTGGTAAAGATGGAGGGAATTTTTCGGAAGGGTGGGTCGATGGGCAGACAAACACTGAACACGGTTCCCTGACCGGTATTTTTTACTGTGATATCGCCGCCGTGAGCATGAACAATCGCAAGCGCCAGACTCAGTCCAAGCCCGCTGCCGGCCGTTGAACGGCTTTTATCTCCACGAAAGAAGCGATCAAAAATATGAGGGATGTCATTTTCATTGATGCCTCCGCCAGTATCCATGATTTCCATCTTCGCACCGGCTTCATCTGCATGGATCGCCAGGGTGACTGTGCCGCCACAAGGCGTATACTTGATGGCATTATCCAACAAATTTGCCACGACCCTCTGAAGCCTTCGCCGGTCGCCGGTAATCCTCACCTGCGATGGAGCAATTACCCTGATATCAATATGTTTATCCTCGGACATAGGAGCAAACAGATCGGCTGCCTCCTCTATAATTTCCCTCATATCCAACGGCGTAATGCTTAGCTCGGCAACTCCCGAATCCGTTTTAGAAATCTCCAACATCGTATTGACCATCTCGATCAAATCATCGCAGGTATCTATCACCAATGCCGCCATTTCGCGATAGTCACCAATATCCTCTCTTCCCTTTAGTGTCATCTCTGCGATGCCGCGAATACGCGTGACGGGTGTACGCAGCTCATGAGCCACATTATCGGTTATCTGCCGCATTTCATTCAAAAGAGATTCTATCCGCTCCAGCATGCCGTTGAATGCATAAGCAAGCGCGTTAATCTCTTGCCCCTCATCAGCCAGCGGAACCTTTTGACCCAGGCCATGCTTTCCGATGCGAATTGCCGTATCCGTCACTCGTTGAACGCCTGCCATCGCCTTTTGAGCCAGAAGATATCCGACAAGGGCGCCGCAAATCAGCATGATGATCAGAGCCGTACCAAATGTTTCCCTGTATCTTTCCAGGATGATTTCGTTGTGTTGGAGGCTGCTGCCGATTTCAATAACATTGCCGTCAGCAGCAGAAATGGAAATTATTCTGACGTTGCACTCACGGTCTGGCAAAAGAAATGTGCGAAAAGAAGGCTGGTTTTTAGAACTGACGGGTTTAACCCGACGGGATATTTTCAGCCCGCGCCACTGACTCAGATCGGATGCAGCCAGCAGCTTTCCATTGGGAGAGCGTAGTTGAAAGAACACGTCCCTTGAGCCTCGTGACCCTGCCTCACGGGTAAACTCGGACTGAAGCGCCTTGACGCCATGTTCCCTGTAAAGAGCGTTGAATTCCTTCGCCGTGTCCAAAATCTCATTATCCGTTTGTGCCTGGAGATGTGCGGCAAGAGACACATACACAATAAAAAAAACCACCAGCGATAACAAACTGAAAACCCCGACATACCAGAGTGTGAGCCGGAATGTGGTTGTTTGGAAAAAACTAATTCCTTTCTTCGAGGACATACCCAACACCTCGTATGGTATGGATAAGGTCGTTTCCAAACGGACGGTCAATCTTATCCCGCAGTCGGCATATGCGAGATTCAACTACGGTGGTTCTCGGATCAAAGTTGTAGTCCCATACATGCTCGGAAATCATTGTTTTTGAAACGATCCTTCCGGTATTGCGCATGAGGTATTCAAGCAGCGCGAATTCCTTCGGCTGCAAATCAATTTCCCTGTCTTTCCTGAAGACTTTCCGCCTTATCATATCCATTTTGAGATCACTGACGGAAAGCGTCATCGGCTCTTCCGCCCGTGTCGCCCTCCTTATGAGTGCGTGTACACGCGCCAGAAGTTCCGAAAAAGCGAACGGCTTTACAAGATAATCGTCACCGCCAGCTTGCAACCCCTTGATTCGGTCATCAACCGAGCTTTTTGCGCTCAAAATGATAACAGGAATTCGGACGCCTTGCCGGCGCATTTCATCAATCAGCGCCAGACCATCCAATTTGGGCAGCATGATATCAATCACCGCTACATCATACGGTTCTGTCAACGCAAAATGGAGACCGTCTTCACCATCCAGGCTGTAATCCACGGCAAACCTCTCTTGTTTCAGTCCCTTTGCGATAAACAGAGCGGTCTGCAGGTCATCTTCAACCAAAAGAATCCTCACACAGTTCCCCTTCTATGTCGTATGTCATGCGAAGCCGTTACCAGATATTTAATCACCGACAATTCCGGATATTACAGAGGTCGTCAAATATGTTTCCTGAACTCGATCGAGCAGAATCGATAGCGGCCACTAAAAACGCAAAAACCCGGCAGGGCTTCCCCTGCCGGGTTTTTTGATCGAACACCAACTAAACAAACAAATATAAATTTGGATTAGAAAGCAAGAGACAACTGCGTACCAAATTCATACGGATTGGCGGAAGAATAATAACAGGTCTGCCCCGCAGCGTTCTGATAAGCAAATGCCTTGTTGATTACATCGCCTGACCACAGATAAGCACCGACCAAATCAAGTTTCAGATTGTCCACGAGCGTGTAGGTGACCACCAAGTCGAGCTCTGTACCCAAGCTGCTCTGCCAGTTTGCTGCTGTCTTTGAAGTAGGACGAAGCGCTGATCTTGACCACGGGTTCATATCTCTGTCTTCTGCCAACTGGGCATAATACAGATCAGCCGCAAATTTCAAATCCGGAAGCAGTTGATAAGTAGAACCAACGTTGGCGATGATCATGTTCATAATTTTGTCACCGCTTGTTCCAGCAGGCGTCTGGTTATCAAAGATACCGTCTCCCAAAATTTCCGCCCAATAATAAGATGCTCCATTGGTGCTGTTGATACCCGGAGCATAGAATATATTCATATTCTTGCTATTTCTATCGTACGGAATATTTGAGGTTCCCTTGCCATCACTTTGGGTTTTGTCACCAGAAGAATAAATGCCCTTAACATGGATATTGGCAGGTCCAATGTCCACACCACCATTTGCATCAAACAAATAACCGCCAAAAGTCACAGAATCAACATAATTGGGGCTATTTGCCGCTTTGTAATAATTGTAGAGGTAAGGATTCTTCAAATCACCAAACTCAAAAACACCAGTGGCGCCAAAGCTGTAAATATCATATTTGCCATCATATTCCAAACCTGCGGACCAAAGATTCAGCTTCGAACCCATCA
Organism: Desulfobacteraceae bacterium RAAP-1; assembly: GCA_001443525.1. GTDB lineage: Bacteria > Desulfobacterota > Desulfobacteria > Desulfobacterales > Desulfatirhabdiaceae > RAAP-1. The sequence continues at coordinate 24,227 of LKPX01000002.1, forward strand.
GCGGGTTCATATTGTTGCTGCCGTTGAGACCTTTCGCTGTAGCCAACGTGAAGTTATCAGACTGAACGGTAGCAATATGAGGCCTGAAGACGTTATCTTTGTTCAGATAAATGGAGGGATAAAACACATAGGCATCTACATCAAATCTGGTCCGGTCCTGAGTACCCGTGTTATAAGCACCTTGATCAAATCCCGTGCTGAAATAACCATTCTGATCCTGATATAATTTCATATAAATCAACGGCAAATAAACGGCATCATTTACTTTAAAAATGGCCTTTACACCCGCAGCATCATCATTCATGAGGTAACCTCTGGCCAGCAGAAAGTCCTGCACACCAACTCTGAACTCCTGATCTGAGAGCTTGAAAGCCACGTATGAATTTTTAAGCCTGAAATAGTTGTCAGCCGGCGAGCCGCCAGTATTACTGTCGGCGCCCATTTGAGCATAGCTAGCGTTCTGACCCCAATTGGCGTTGAATTCAAACTTGTTGACGAATTTCAAATTGTCGCTGAACTTCGCCGTATAAAACAGACGCGTACGGGTATCAATCGTGGTTATGTCCTGGCTATAAGGCTTACCGCTCGTAGGATTTACATTTACTCCCCCGTCTTGATGAATATTATCTGCACCACCGAAATTTCGTTCCGTGTAATATCTGGTTCTCCAATATCCACCAAATTCATTTTCAAAAGCTGACGCCGGCAGGGTAAACACAAGAACCGCCAGGACAGCGACCAACACTACGGATAATTTCTTCATTCTGAGTCCCTCCTCAAAAGATTTCGATTAATAATAAAATCAACCTAATAATAAGTTAAATCAGGGCAATAGCTAAAAAAACCACCTCCTTTCACAAAAACTGCCTCTTTTTAGCTGTTTCTATTGCAGATAATTTACAGGAAATCAAGTAATTTTTTTGATGTATCTCATGAAATCTTTGAGGTGCTTTCATGCCATATTCTTCTCAATCTGCACAACTGCACGCAATATAAGCACTTTTTTAAAAACATAATATTGACGGCTTTGTAAAAAGTCCGCATGCTGCGTTGCGCTGCATCCTTCGTCATTATGGAGACTTGAGGGCGAACAAGCCGGGATCAAATGCTCCCTGATCTGATACATTCGCAAATCCACAGGGCCTGCACTTACACAAACACAAAAAACTTGTTCAGACAGAAAGATAACGCAGACATCGGCGCCAGCATGATAGCGTTTGCATAATAGAGATTGACTCCCATGTGATTGAAACACCACAGACCACTGATTGAAAGCAAATACAGCACGGCATAAATCAGGATAAAACGAAAGATCAGGGTATTGTCGCTGCGCTTGAACACCAGAGCGCCGTATGTTTTGAAATTGAAAATAACCCCCAAAACGATGGCAAGAAGAGAGGCTATGGTATAATGAATCTTCATGTATAAAAACAGCGAAAAAATCACATAGGCAAAAAGCGTGTTCAGCGCACCGACCGCAAGAAATTTCAGAAGCTGATAATGCGCCGGCTGAATTTTCTGCACAAGCTTCCGCAGAAATGACGGAACCATGGGACTGGTCTGTATGGACATCACTGACATGAAATCTCCTGATATTGCAATATTGATGCTCTCTTAAAAAGTCGAATATTGACGACTTCGTAAAAAGTTCGCAGGCAAGGCGCGCAAATCCGCAAGGAATGAAGCGTACTTGTGGTACGCTGCAATGACGAAGGATGCGGCGCAACGCAGCACGCGGACTTTTTACGAAGCCGTCAATATTCGCAATTCGATCATACTGTTTGGGCAAGTGAGTGAATTCCGGCAATACGCCTTATATCCGTCAACCGCCCACTTGGCGACTGCTCTTCAGATATAACCATCCGTTGGTTGTATATAACAGAATTTCCGTTTTACTGCAATCCAGTTTCAACCAGTTGAAGATGGCTTTATTCAATTAATGGTCTGGACAAGCAGGCGTATCCAGAAGCGGAGATTTATTTTTTGGGGGTCATAACGGGCGCTGACGATTGCCGTTTTCGGGAAGGATATATATCAGACCGGTACGTTCGATTCGGCGATAGAGAATTTTCATCAGGATAACCCCCAGTATGGATGCCATGAGTGAATTGTTGATGAAAATAACAGTGAATAACACTTTAAACGGCATGAGCCCGAGAAGCTGCACTCCGAAAGCAATGATCAGCGCGCAGAAAAAACCGGACACCACCGACACCAGGACGAAGATTCCTGTCTGTCTGAGATTCATAACCACCGCATCCTTGACCAGGATATGCCAAAGCCTGTAGGCGATATAAGATGCAAAGAAATTACCCGCAAACCCGAAAGCGCTGGCAGGAGAAAGTGTACCGAAAAAATCGGCGATCAGGTTGCCAATAGCAGATCCCCAGGCGGCTGCCGGACCAAAGAGAACACCGAAAAAAACCGGTATTACGTTGCCCGGTCTTAATTCCGTCAGACCGGGAATAATCGGTATGGCCTTAAACGGAATGAGCATCCCGGCATAAACGGCTGCTGTCAAGGCAACGATAACAATCTGCCGTGTGCTTTTCCAGACGGTGAAAATTTCTTTCATATCGCAAACACCTCCAATCTAAAGGATTTATTTTTTGATGGACAGTTTATCCAGTCGATAGCGAAGTGATCTGATATTGATTTCAAGGAGTTCTGCGGCGCGAGCCTTGTCGCCTCTGGCAAATTCAAGGGCTTTTTCGATATAGGCTTTTTCAATTTCGTCCAGAATGCTGTCGAGAGAAACGCCATTTTCAACATCCTGCAAATCGAAGCGTCTGTTTTTGAATCCCTCGATCCAGCGGCGCTTGTGAACCTGTTTGTGAATGGAGATCGCCAGGCTTTCGGGCAGGATGATATTGGTGTTCGACAGGGCGACGCTGCGTTCGATCAGGTTTTCAAGTTCACGGATATTTCCGGGAAAATCATATTTATTCAAAAGATCAATGGCGTAAGACGACAGCTTGACAATTTCCTTGCCCATTTCCTTTGAATATTTTTCCAGAAAATGATGGGCCAGAAGCCGGATGTCTTCCTTGCGCTCCCTGAGCGCCGGCATGTGGATGCCGATGACATTGAGCCGGTAAAACAGGTCTTCACGAAAACGGCCGGCGATCACTTCTTCTTCTAGCGATTTATTGGTAGCGGCCACAATGCGGACATCCACCTTGACATCATCGCTGCCGCCCACCGGTTTAAAAGCTTTCTCCTGAACCACCCTGAGCAGCTTTACCTGAATCGGCTGGCTCAGTTCTCCGATTTCGTCTAAAAAAACAGTGCCTTTGTCCGCAATTTCAAAAAGGCCTTTTTTATCCTGCTGAGCGCCGGTGAACGCACCTTTTTTATATCCCAGAAGTTCACTTTCGATCAGTGTTTCTGGAATGCCTCCGCAATTGACGATGACAAAAGGCTTGTCGCTGCGACAGCTTTCATAATGAATGGCTCTGGCGACCAGTTCTTTACCTGTGCCACTTTCACCGGTGATGAGAATATTGGTAGTGGTTTTAGCTACCTGACGGATTAAATCGTAAACCTGAAGCATCCTGGAAGAATTACCGATAATCTTCCCGAAATGCAGGGTTTTTTTCAGGGCGCTTTCCAGACTCTTCTTTTCGTTTTCCACCGTCTTAAGGGTAATAGCGCTGGCGATGGTCTCTTTGAGTTCTCGATTGTCAAATGGTTTAGGGACAAAATCAAAAGCCCCTTCATTCATAGACGCCACAGCAGTTTCTGTGGTGGTATAGGCGGAAATCATGATTACCGGCGGTGGAGCAGCGAGTTTTCTGGCGGCTTTCAGTACCTCGATCCCAGAAATATCTCCGAGGCGAATATCACAGATCACGAGATCATAAGGGACGGCTTCAAGAAGCTTGATAGCGGCGGCCCCGCTTTCAGAGCAGGTAACCTGATAGCCTGATTTAATCAGCATGTATTCCAGAAACTCACGCATGCTGAGTTCATCATCTACGACCAGAATGTGCGGATGGGAAGAAGGCATGGGCTGCTGCACCGTCTCTATGGCCGAAAAGCAAGTTTCCGGAAGATATGATAGGTCATGTCATCTCGTCGAAAACAACTTTGCCGCCGACCATCGTCAGCATCGCTTTTCCTTTGAGCACCCAGTCATCAAACGGCGTATTGCGACTCATGGATCTGAACTGACGGGCATCCACGGTCCACGCCCTTTCCGGGGAAAATACGGTAATATCCGCCGGAACGCCGACAGACAGCGTTGATGTCAGTCCTAAAATCCGTGCAGGATTGCTGGACATCTTTTCGACAAGGCCGGTCATGGACAATACACCGGATGCCACCAGTCTCAACCCCAGCGCCAGGGATGTTTCCAGACCAATGACGCCGTTTGCCGCATGATCGAATTCCACTGCCTTTTCAACTGGAGAATGCGGCGCATGATCTGTGGCAATGACATCGATCGTACCATCCGCAAGCCCTTCGCAGACGGCATTCACATCCTTTTGCGTACGCAGCGGCGGATTCATTTTGGCGTGCGTGTTATATGCGCCCACAGCCTCTTCGGTAAGGGTGAAATAATGCGGCGCCGTTTCCGCCGTCACCGGAATGCCGTTGCGTTTGGCTTCCCGGATAGCCCGTACGGATTCAAAGGTGCTGACATGGGCGATATGAAGCCTGGCGCCGGTCAACTCGCTTAAGGCGATATCACGGAGCACCATCAGGGTTTCAGCAATATTGGGGATTCCGGAAAGCCCCAGCCGTGTGGCGGTTTCACCTTCGTTCATACATCCACCAGACGCCAATTCCAAATCTTCACAGTGTGAGATGATCAGAAGCCCGATACCCGTAGCATATTCCATAGCCCGCCGCATCATCAAACTGCTGCGGACCGGCATGCCGTCATCGGTAACGGCGATTGCTCCGGCGGCCTTCAATTCGGCGAATTCGCTCAGTGATTTTCCTTCCAGGGATTTGCTGACAGCGCCGACAGGATACACCCGAACCCCGCAGGCTTCGGCGGCCCTGGACAGAATGAAGCGGGTGACCTGCGCATTATCGTTGACCGGGCAGGTATTGGGCATGGTGCAGACGGCGGCAAAACCGCCGGCAGCCGCAGCGCTGCATCCTGTGGCGATGGTTTCCTTGTATTCCTGGCCGGGTTCCCGAAAATGGACGTGCATGTCAATTAATCCAGGCGTTGCGATACATCCCGCAGCATCATACACGATAACTGCCGAATCCAATGGCAATATAACGCCGGGCGGCTGAATATCTGCAATAACACCGTTATCCACCCGGATATCCATCAAAGCGTCCATTTTCCCCGGATCGATGACCCGTGCGCCCTTGATCAGTATCTGCATATTACGCACCTCCTGTCACCAGATATAAAATCGCCATGCGGACGGCAATGCCGCTGGTGACCTGATCCAGAATGATCGAATGCGGTCCGTCCGCCACCTCCGGAGATATTTCAAGGCCGCGATTGATCGGGCCGGGATGCATGATCAAGACATCGGATTTGGCGTATGCCATCATTTCCCGGTTCAGACCATACAGCCGGGAATATTCACGTTCGGAAGGGAAAAAGAAGCCGGACTGGCGCTCTTTCTGAATCCGGAGCATCATGATGACATCCGCGTCTGCAACGGCTTCCTTCATTTGATGCGTGACATGCACCCCGTATGATGACGCCATTCCTTTGGGAATCAGTGTCGGAGGCGCGCATACCGTAACATGGGCGCCCATTTTGGAAAACCCCACACAATTGGAACGGGCGACCCGGCTGTGCGTGATGTCACCGATAATGGAAATACGAAGCCCCTTCAGCTTTCCCCTGTGCTCCCGGACGGTCAGCATATCCAGAAGCGATTGAGAGGGATGGGCGTGCATGCCGTCCCCTGCATTGACGATGGAAGCCTTGAGGGATTTCGCCAGAATGTACGGCGCTCCGGAAGATGAATGCCGCAGCACAATGATGTCCGGTTTCATGGCCTCAAGGTTGCGGGCTGTATCCAGAAGCGTCTCTCCCTTCACCATGCTGCTGGTGCTTCCGGAAAGCGATATACTGTCTGCACTGAGGCGTTTGGCGGCAATATCAAAAGACGTACGGGTTCGGGTGCTGGGTTCATAAAAAAAAAGAATCACGGTTTTTCCCCGAAGCGTCGGAACCTTTTTGACGGGCCTTTCGGAAATTTCCTTCATTCTTTCAGCCGTATCGAGAATCAGGGACATTTCTTCAACAGACAGGGATGTCATATCCAGAATGTCTTTTTTCGTAAATGCTTGCATATTCCACCATCCCCCGGATGCGTCAGTGCAGCAGCCGCCCGATTCTTTTCCAGCGGACATCGAAATTGTCTTTATCCCACGACCAGTAGATAATAAAGGCTTTCCCCTTGACGGCTTTCAGGTTGACGAACCCCCAAAACCGGCTGTCATAGCTGTGGTCCCGGTTATCCCCCATGACAAACAAAGAATGCGGCGGCACGGTCACCGGCCCGTAATTATCTCTGGGCTCTATGCTCCCGGGAATAATGTTTGGGTCGCTGTGAACGATATAAGGGCCATCCTGAAGAGCGCCATTGACAAATACCTGCTTATTGCGAACTTCCACCACATTTCCGGCGATACCGACCACACGCTTGATGAAATCCTTGCTGGGATCTTCCGGAAATTCAAACACCACAATGTCTCCGCGCTTGGGATTGGTTACAGGAATCAGCGTGGTATCGAAATAGGGCAGTTTAACTCCATAGATAAATTTGTTGACCAGGATGTGATCGCCGATCTGAAGCGTTTCTTTCATGGAACCGGAGGGTATTTTAAATGCCTGAACAATAAACGTACGAATAAAAAGCGCCAGAATAACGGCGACGACGATGGCTTCGATATTTTCCCGAAGGCGGCTTTTGCCCATGGGAACAGCGTCTTTTGAGGAAACAGCAGCGGATTTCAATGAATAACCATTACCTTAAGTAAATATTAAGTGTATTGCGCCCTGATCATCCTGCCATCCAGGACGTCAGCAGCAGCGCCTTCAATAATAGATTGCCGGCAATTCCCGCAGCGACATCATCCAGTACGATGCCGGCGCCGCCCGGAAGGGTTCTCTCGAGATACCGTATGGGAAACGGCTTGAGGATATCCAGAACCCGGAAAATCAAAAAACCCGCCAACGCTGTTTTTATCGTGAAAGGCATGCCTGTGAGCGTTATCATCATCCCCGCAAATTCATCGATAACAACACAGCCGGGATCTTTTTGGCCCAGAAGTTTTTCGGCAAGCTCGGCGGCCCAGATCGCCAAAACAACAAATGCCATCAGCAGGATGACGGAAAATGACATCGGAAAAAGAGACAATATCCAGCAGGGAAACAGCGCTGCCATCGAACCGGTGGTTCCGGGTATCACCGGTGAATTTCCAGACATGGCGCCGGTTGCCAGAAACATGACGACGGCATTCCGGTCTATCCGGCTTATCCGGTTTTTGAGGCTTTGCAGGTTCATCACCAGGTGGTCCGGACTTTGACGCCGTTTGAATGTAAAAACGATTTGATCTCTGAAATGGAATACGCACCGTAGTGCACCATAGACGCTACCAGAGCGGCATCCGCGCGCCCCCGCGTGAGCACATCCAGGAGATGTTCAGGTTTTCCCGCGCCTCCGGAAGCAATAACCGGAATGGAAACATTCGATGAAATCAGCGATGTCAGCGAAATTTCATAACCATCCTGTGTACCGTCCGCATCTATGGAATTAAGACATATCTCGCCTGCCCCCAGGGACTCGGCTCTCTGCGCCCACTCCAGAGCATCCATGCCCATCGGCCGTCTGCCGCCGTTAATGACCATTTCGTAACCGGATGGAATTTCGGGACGTTTTCCCACAAACTTGACATCCATCCCCAGCACCACGCACTGGTTACCAAAAGCCCTGGCGCCTTGCGAAATCAAATCCGGGTTTAAAATGGCCGCTGAATTCACGCTGATTTTTTCGGCGCCCGCCAGCAGCACGGCCCGCATGTCTTCCACGGTGCGAATGCCGCCGCCCACAGAAAAAGGAATAAAAATGGTTTCCGCCACCCGGCGCACCACATCGAGCATGATACCGCGTTTATCGCTGGATGCGGTGATATCATAAAACACAATTTCATCGGCGCCGTTTTCATAATAAAATCTGGCCATTTCCACCGGGTCGCCGATATCTATGTTGCCTTTGAACTGAACGCCCTTGGTGGTCTTCCCGTTGCGGACATCCAGACAGGGAATGATGCGTTTACTGAGCATGGAAGCGTTTCCTCATCTATTAGGCGTCCAGTGGCAGAAATTGTCTAAAAGATTCAACCCGGGATGTCCGCTTTTTTCAGGATGGAACTGGGTTGCAATAATATTGCGGTATCCAATCACGGAGGCAAATTCAATGCCGTAACGGGTTTTGCCCACGATGTGATCTGCATGCAGCGGGTCGGGATAATACCCATGAACAAAATAAAATTCATCGGATGGTTTCAGCCCGGCCAGAACAGGATGTTCCTGTTGAAGCTCAATCCGGTTCCAGCCCATATGCGGAATTTTAAGACGAGCGCCGTCCGCATCGCGGATATCCGGTGAAAACGCGCGCACAGTCCCCGGAACCAGCCCCACACATGGGGTTTCATTCTCCTCACTGTATTTCATGATGATCTGGGTGCCGAGACATATGCCTAAAATGGGTATTCCCCGCTGAAATGCGTCGTGAAGAGCGATATCCATTCCCAGTTGTTTCAAACTGGTCATAGCGGAACCCGCCGCACCAACCCCCGGAAATATAATCCGCTCCGCCGCCAGCACCTGCCGGGCATCCCGCGTCACGACGTTCTCATACCCCAGATACGTGACGGCGCGGGCCACACTGGTCAGATTTCCGGCGTCATAATCAATAATGGCTATCATAGAGACTCCTCAGAGTTATCCGATGGACGACTTGGCGTTTTCCCAGAGTCTGTTAAAGTCGTCATGCGATACGGATTCGAGGGGAACACCGTCCTGCAAGGCAGCGGCTTCCATATGCCTGAAACGCTTTTCAAATTTCCGGATGGCATCCGCCAGGGAGGTTTCCGGATGAATGCGGGCAAATCGGGCGACATTCACCAGCGTAAAAAGGAGATCGCCAAATTCCAGAGAAAGATTTTCGCGTTCAGCCGCATCCGAACCAGACGCAGTGGTTTCAATCTTGCGGACTTCAGCCTTGAATTCCGCCCATTCTTCCTCGACTTTCTCCATAACCCCCGAAAGCGATGTCCAGTCAAAACCCGTGCGTGCCGCGCGCTCCGAAATCCGATACGCCCGCAACAGCGCCGGAAGGCCGGTTGGAACGGAATCAAGAATACCGGCCGGCGCCCCCGTATCGCTCGAAGATTTCTTTTCGGCGGTTTTAATGCGATGCCATTGCCGGCGGACATCTTCACTGGTAGCCGCGGTGGCTTCACCAAAGACATGCGGATGCCGTCGAATCATTTTCTGAAGGTTCAACCGCGCAGCGTCCTGTATATCGAACTGGCCGGAATCATGAAATATATCGGCAATAAACAGAAGCTGAAACAGCACATCTCCCAGCTCTTCGCAGACATCTTCAGGGCTTTTGGAACCGATGGCATCCACCAGTTCGTACATTTCTTCGATCAGATATACCGACAGGGTTGCGGGTGTCTGTTTTTTATCCCAGGGGCACCCGTTTTCTCCGCGAAGCCGCTGAATCAACTGCATCAACGCGGATATATCCTTCAACTCCGATGTTACAGGGGAAGATTCCAACTCTTTTTAAGTTCCGTAATTTTGCTTGAAAATTGCTGCTGCATGTCTTTAGAAACCAGTTGCGCCATGATTTCAGATACTCTTGCCACATGAGGCGCCAAAATCGAATCCTTGATCAGGGAAGCACCGCTGGGAAGAAACGCTGTCAGGATCATCAGGATGACCGATGCGATCAAAACGCCTTTGGCAACGCCGAACACCACACCGCAAAACCGGTCCACCCATCCCAGAAAAGCGATATTCAGCAGATATTTGATAATAACGCCGACAATGCTGACAGCGACAAACACACCGCAGAACAGCAGCAGAAAACTGACGATGTTTAAATACGCCGTGTTGGGTATCCACACGCCTAACGGTCTGGCGATATCCAGATAATAGGTGTATCCGGCATAGAATCCCCCCAGCACCCCAATAATCGAGGACAGCTCTTTAACCAGCCCTCTGAAAAAACCTCTGATCAGGCAGTACCCTAAAATGATCGTAATAACCGTATCCAGTGGATTCATGGGGAACCTTTTATCACGTTTGAGTTTAGCGGCTCACTCCGGATATATCAGGAGGTGCCCAATATCAATTTAATCTCTTACTATATATCACGGAACAGATGAGTCAAGGTTTTTTACATGAAGCCGCCTCCGGATGTTTTGAAGTTCTGGAAATACCGCATGCAAAGATATAAGTCATTCCTGCGGCATACATCCTTCCGGGAGCAAAGCCGTTGTCTTTCCGGTGATGTCGTAGGCGATCAGTCCTATCCATTCCCGCACCGCTGTCCTGAGTACCCGGAGATGATCTGAAAAATTGAAATCCACACGAAAAAGTCTGCCCGGAATGCTCAGATGATCCACCGGATAAGGTATCACCGGCCAGCCTGCCTTGCAGAAGATACCCACAGCGCGCGGCATATGCCAGGCAGAGGTAATCAGCACCCATTTCTCGGAAGGACTGGGCCTTAACAGCGCTTTGCTCAGCGTTGCATTTTCATATGTATTTCTGGAACGACTTTCGAACAACACTCTGGAAAGATCGAGCCCTTGACTCAAAAACAAATGCCTGGCAACATCCGCTCCAGTGTCATTCCGATAGACCATGCTGCCGGTGCCGCCGGAATAGACCAGTCTGGCTTCTGGATATCGTCTGGCCAGTTCCAGAAACGCTGTCAGTCGCTCTGCGCTTTCCGTCAGTTCCGCCTGCTTCCAGTACGATGAAGCAAGCGTTTCTTCCGCCCCTCCCAGGACAATGATACCATCGATATGTTCCGGAAGCGGCGCGTTCGAAGGAAACTGCATCTCCAGCGGATACACGAGCCATTCCCCGACCGGAAACCATGCTGTCACTATCAGCAGAAACGCCAGACATTCCAGCCCCCATCGAGCAGTACCCCGCAAATGCCGCCAGAGCTTCCACCACGTCAGCAGCACCAGTATCACAAAGAGATTATCCGGCGATATGACAGCCCATATGAGCTTCGATGCCCAGAAAAATAAGGTATTCATTGATTTTTCCTGACGGCAATGGTTTTGAATTCAGGCAATGGCCGCCGTACAGTTTCTTCCGGAGCTTTTGGCGCTGTAAAGCGCTTCATCCGCCCGATTCAGAAGTGTTTCTTCAGAATCTTCCTTTCGCAATTCTGCAACGCCGAGACTGATCGTGACCTTGATATCATGTCCCTGACACGGCGTTTCCAGCGCTTCTACCTGCCGGCGAAATCGTTCGGCAAGACGGTGAGCCGCCGTCAGACCGGTATGGGGCAACAGGCAGCAGAACTCTTCTCCTCCGTAACGCGCCAAATAATCCGTTTTCCTGAGAATAGACGCGATGCTGGCAGTAACAGACTTCAGCACGGAATCGCCACACTGGTGGCCATAGCTGTCGTTGACTTTTTTAAAAAAATCGATGTCAAACATGATCAGACTCAGCTTCGCATCATAGCGCTCATGCCGTTGACATTCTTCGATGAGCCGCGTCTGAAGGAATCTCCGGTTGTATATACCGGTCAACCCATCCTTCATGTTCATCTCGACAAGTTTCTGTTCATAGGATGCAAGTTCGGTAACATCCTGGACAATCAGGAAAATGCCGTTAACGGCATTAAAATCGTTTCGCAATGGCCCCAACGTGCAGTTCTGCTGCATGTGTTCGAACATGGATTTAAAAGCGCCATCCGGCCTGAAAGGAAAGAGAAAATGGTGCAGCTTCTGAGAGAAGAAAGAGAAATTGCCGAAAGCGAGTACCATTTTGCAGCTTCGGAGAAAGCGCGGAGTCTTGAGTTCCGGAAAAAAATCCAGCAAAAAAGCACCGGTAATACGCTCAGCGTCTATGCCGCTGTGCCGCGCCATCCATTGATTCCAGTGTTTGACTTTAAGCTCACTGTCGAGAATAACGAGACCAAAATTGACAATTTCAAATATCTGAGAAATTTCATTCATACTGTTTCATGAAATCCGCCAGAGCGGTTTTCAACCATACAACCGACTTGTGACTGGTAATCAGAAACAAAAATCCGTGAACATTGCGCTCATTGAAACAAAAAACCGTCTTCAGAATAATGGCAGAATTGGCAGGATCAAACAGGGTCTTGGACATCGTGATATCAGGATGATCTTCCACAATGACCTTTGGCGGAGAATATGTAACCACATCCTTCAAGAGTTCGGCGACTTTTCCGACACATGCACCGATCAGGATATTTCCTACTTCCATGAGAGTTTCTTTTTCCAGGATATCGCTGTACTGGAATTCGGCAGCCGGTGAGTCATCAAGCAGCGAAACGAGTTCCCTTCCGGACCCCGCGGGAAAAATGAGCAGCGCAGTCCCCTTGAAATCCCCCCAGAAATTCTGTTCGACGATGCTGATATTACCGAATTCGCTGAATTCAGTTTGAATATAGCCGGGAAGATCCACGGCTTCGATCATCCGGATGTAAGGAACGCTGAGAACCACAAAAATATTGATGATCTCGGCAAGTTCGGCGGCGGCCTGGCCGAAAGCGATATTCATGATTTCCTGGAGAATGTCCTGTTCGTCTTCCGAAATTTGCGTATCGTTCATGATGTTTTCCGGAGCACTGCTTCAGCCTGAGACAGAACGTCCTGAATTCTCTCGCGCGTAGGAGGCTTCTTGACGACAAGAAAGGCCCCTGCATCCAAAGCCCTGTTGATGGATTTGATCTGAATATCGGCCGTCAGAACGATCACTATCGCGGGTTTATCGTATTTTAAAATTTCGGTAAGGGCGGTGATACCATCCATGACCGGCATGGTCAGATCCATAAACGTCACATCCGGCCGGTGTTTTTTATAGGATTCAATACCGGCAAGACCGTCCCCGGCTTCGACAAACTGACATTCCCTGTCTTTAGGAATACAGCTTTTCAGCATCTTCCGTGAAACCGGCGAATCGTCAACAATCAGTATTTTGTGTATCATTTCAGAAAAACACCCTTTGCGGCTTCACATACGATCCAACATTCTGCCGGTGATTCCGTACATGGATGAGACAGCCTTAAAACTTTTTTTATACCCAATATCAGATAACCACCGTTTCCGTCAATGCAGTTGTTGCGGCATTGCTCTTCAGCGGATTGGCATATTTCTGCCATTATTATCTTTTATCCCTTTGTTTTCTGTGTTATTGATCGAAAGGTTTGAATTGAGCGTTGCACACGCATTTACTCTATATTTATCGTTTACTCTCCGTCCGTTTTCAATCTGCAATGTTGATATTGATTTTGGGGAATGAATATCTTTCGGAGGAACAGCATGATGCACCCAACTATTCGCCGGGTCTTGCGCCATCCATATTTTCTGATATTGCTGGCAGCGCTGCTGCTATACAGTCTGATGGGCTTTATCATCGTTCCCGGAATCATTCGATGGTATGCGCCTTCGTTTGCCAGAAACCGGCTGCATCTTCAGATGGATGTAGGGTCTCTCCGAATCAACCCGTTTTTATTGACCGTTGACATTCGGAACGTTCGGATCCGGGAAGCCGGCGGAACGCCGCTGATCGAGTTTTCCCGGTTTTACGCCGACGCCGAAACCAGCAGTCTTCGCCACTGGACGCTGACATTTCGCGAGATCCGCCTTGAAAGCCCTACCCTGCATGTACTGATTCATTCGGATGGCAGCACGAACTTGTCTCAATTGAGCGGTCCGTCTGCGGAGCCGTCGCATTCTCCCGAAACAACGCCGTTTCGCATGATATTTCAACAGGCCGCTGTGGAAGGCGGGACGGTTCTGCTGACAGATCAGCGTCAACACACGCCTGCCGAGCTGACACTCCGGAACATAACCGTCCATCTTGCCGACGTATCCACCCTTCCCAACCGCACCGGCGCATGTTCTCTGGAAGCCGCCACATCCGCAAACGAAACGCTCCGGTGTGACGGGCGTATATCGCTGGCCCCTGTCTCATTTACCGGCAAGCTGGCTGTCGGTTCCCTCCAAATAAACACCTTGTGGGCTTTCATCCGCGACAGCCTGGCGCTGACACCTCCAGAGGGCAAACTGGATGCGGCCACCGACTGCCATATGGATAATAGTAACATGAGCTTCGATAATTTCCGGCTGGGAGTGTCCGGTCTCTCCCTGAAGCTGGCCGGAGCGGACAAGCCTCTGTTTCAGGTAGGAACCATTGCCGCAGGACCGGCACTCATCGACATAACACAACGCCGGATTCATGTGCAGCAGTTGGGACTGGAAAACGGCGCTCTTCATATCGAAACAGACTCCGCCGGCCGTCTGAATCTGACCCAGATGGCTGCTAATGGCCGTAAGGCCCCTGAGTCTTCCGCCAAAATCTCCGGAAAACCATCACCTCCCACGGACACGATTCATAAAAGTGAAAATTCCCCGCCCTGGGCTATTATCGCTGACGGCGTTGATATCCGGAATATTGCCGTCGATGTCTCTGACGCCAGCAAGCTCAAGCCTGTCCATGCCCAAATTGCCAGTCTGGGAATTCATTTCAGAGCAGATATCACGGCGGGTGGGTACAAATCCCGGACGGTGCTGCATGAATTATCCACCCGTCTGGACCGTGTCAGTATCGGAAACATGGCATCCGCCAAACCGCTTTTCAGCACCCGTCAGATATCCCTGGATGGAGGCGAGGCAGATGTGAGTGCTCATTCCGTCAGCATTTCCCAGATCGCGCTGAATGATGGCGATGTCAATTTTTCTTTAGATCGGCAGGGCCGCAACAACTGGCAGCAATTCCTGACGCCAGGCAAATCCGTGAAACATCCGTCTGCGCCGCATCAGGAGAAACCCGGCAAACCCTGGACGTATCGCATTCAAACGCTGAAGCTGAACAAATTTCGATCTGACTTTTCGGATCTATCAGTAAAACCCGGAAATCCGGTTGTGAACATTCAGGATTGTTACGCCAGCCTCAGTCCGATCGACGGCAAATCTCCCATCGGGGTGGACCTGACCTTTCGTCTAAAGCAGGGCGGCGCCATAAAGATTCGCGGCAAGGTCAAAACCGCCGGACATCCGGAAATTGCAGCGGATATCATGGCACATACGGTATCCTTGACGCCTTTGCAGCCATACATGGAACCCTATGTGGCGCTGAAGCTGAAGTCCGCACTGGCTTCCCTGAAAGGAGCATTTCATTACGGAAGCCGGACTGCAGGCGCTCAAATTGTTTATGCCGGCAGCGCCAGTCTGGATCACCTGCGGCTGACCGAACCGGGCCTTGCGAAAACCTTTCTGGGCTGGGATGGACTCCATATTCCTCAAATGAAACTGACGCTGCATCCTGACAGGCTGGATATCCGGAATATTCAGTTAATTAAACCTGTCGGGGAAGTCATCATCGCTAAAAACCGCACGGTCAATCTGACGGAAGTACTCAAAAAGCAACCCAAACCCCATGCAGTCACCCATCCGTCTCATTCCGGCGCAAAATCCAGAGACAGCGCCTTTCCGATTCGCATTGGAACGGTTCATATCGAAAGGGGCGATGTGGGATTTGCGGATTTAAGCCTGATACCGCAGTTCATGACACAAATCACGAATTTGAGGGGAAACATCAGCGGGTTTTCTTCAACCGGAGAAAATCCCTCCCGGATTCGACTGGAAGGCGACGTCGATCAATATGGAATGGTCAATATCGACGGCAGCATTGCCATGCTGAATCCCGCGAAATCAACGGACATCACCATGATTTTCCGGAATGTGGAAATGACAAAGCTGACACCCTATTCCGGAAAATTCGCGGGCCGTCGCATTACCTCCGGAAAACTCTCGATGGATTTGAAATACCACATCGAGGATAACAAAATGATCGGCAACAATCAGATTATTGTGGACAACCTGACGCTCGGAGAACATCTGGACAGTCCGGACGCTGTTCATTTGCCGCTGGATCTGGCCATTGCGCTGCTGCGGGATTCCAATGGACGAATTGACATTGGTCTTCCGGTCAGTGGTGATTTAAACGATCCGCAATTCAGCTATGGCCATCTGATATGGAAAGCGCTTGTCAATGTGCTGACTAAAATTGTGACGTCACCGTTTCGCGCGCTCGGCGCATTGTTCGGCGGAGAAAGCCAGCACATGGATGCGGTCGTGTTTGATCCCGGAAAATCGGATTTGCTGCCCCCGGAAAGAGAAAAATTACACACCTTGTCGGAAATGTTAAAAAAACGTCCTCAACTGCAACTTGTCATACAGGGCAGATACAGCCTCGATGCAGACGGCAAGGCGATCAAGGCGATAGAGGTACGTCAGTCTATCTCCCAAAACGCCGGTAAAAAGTGGACGCCTGAAGAAGACATGGGTATTCCGGATTTCTCAGATGCCCGTAACCGGCAATCTCTTGAAAAGATGTTTAAAGATCAGTATGGTGCTGCAGCACTGAAAACACTGAAGCAGTCCGCGACAGAGAAAAACGCCGGAAACAAATCCGGGAAAAATCCGTCGCTGGCGGAAATGCTTTATGAAAAGCTGGTGGAAGGAACGCCTCTGCCGCCGGAAAAGCTGATTGACCTGGCGGACCGCCGCTCCCGTGAAATTGCCGGAGAACTGGAAAAAGCCGACGGCATCCCGCCGGCCAGGCTTAATATCCGCCCCTCAGAGGCACAGACGGAAAAAGGCGCACCTTCCGTGAAATTTTCTCTGGGCGCGATGCCTTAAAATGAGAGGAACGTCCACCGCAGAACTGAATTGAACAGCATGCGTGGATTTAAGATATCAATCTGCTGCTGATAAGCTTTCTTATCAGTCTTACACTCAGGCTTACACTCAGGATGTCATGGTATGTCTATCGGAATCGAAAAAGATCGTTTTGCTGAGAAAGACTTATTTGCCCGGCACGTGGGCATTGAACTGACAGAGATGTCGCCGGGACACGCTGCCGGCCGTTTGAAAATTCAACGTTTTCATCTCAACGGGTTGGGGTTGACGCAAGGTGGCGTTGTCTTTACATTGGCGGACCTGGTATTTGCTGCGGCCTCGAATGCAGGGGGACCGCCGGCAGTAGCCATCAACTCCAGCATCTCTATCGTCAAGGCTACTACAGAAGGGGCTGTGCTGACGGCTGTCGCCACAGAGACGTCCCGCAACGCCAAACTGGCCACCTATACCGTGCATATTACCGACGATGCAAAGGATATGGTGGCCATCTTTCAGGGGATGGTATATATCAAGAAAGACAGGAAGCCGCAGCCGCCGGCTGTTTAACCATACAGCGCCTTAACCTTGATCCGATCGATGGCGCCGGAAGACGTTCGGGGCAATTCCTCGACAAATGTCACATAACCCGGTTTTTTATACCGGGCGATCCGTGACGCCACAAACTCCTTGAGCGCTTCGGCGCTGAGACTGCTTCCTGCCTTCAGAACACAAACCGCCTTGACGCCTTCTCCGAATTTGGGATCCGGAACACCGATGACAGACACCGCCGATACATCCGGGTGTTCCAGGATAACACTTTCAACCTCTGCGGGATAAACATTCTCGCCACCGGGTTTGATCAGTTCTTTTTCCGGTTTTCTACCGGCAAACCACAGATAACCGTCTGCGTCCGTTCTGCCCAGATCGCCGGTATGATGCCAGCCGTTACGGAAAATTTTTCGGGTGTAGTCTTTCTGCCCCCAGAATCCCTGAAACACCAGCGGCCCCTGCACCACGATTTCACCGGTTTCACCGGGAGCGACAGACAAATCCTGATCATTGACAATTCTCATCTTGATAAACAGACCCGGTTTACCTGCGGATCCTGGTTTTTCCAGCGCCGGAGAGAATGTCACCAATCCTGATGTTTCGGTTTGGCCGTACAGTATCCAGAAAACGCTTTGGGTTTTGGCTTCAAAAGCCCGGATGGTATTGGGCTGATCAATTCCCAGAATCATGCGCAAACTGGAAACATCGTATGCATGATGATCCATTTCTGTCTGGAGATTGGACAAAATAGGCGGAAAAGAACCGATCACAGAAATATGCTCTTTTTCCACCCATTCCAGTGCTTTTTGTGCATCGAAACGATTCATGATAACGTTTTTGCCCCCTGCGTGCATTACGGAAAACGCCAGATTGAGACCGGTGATATGAAACAGGGGCAGCATGTTGAGGTGGGCATCCTGAGCGGTAATTCCCATTGTCGCCATGGTTTGAAGGTTTGCGATAGTGATATTGGCATGGGTCAGCACAGCACCGCGGGACTTACCCTCTACCGCTGCCGTATAGATGATGCAGAAAGGATCATCCGAAGCGGTGTCTGAGGCAATGCAGGGAACGCTTTCCTGCATCAGGGCCTGGATGGAAACGCCCGTTTCGCTGCTGTCTTCAAAACTGAAAAGGCGGCCGGTGAATCCGGTTGTCTGAACAAGCTGTTTGACAAGCGGCTCGTGAGTCTGATCAAAGCACAGCGCCTTGGGCGCGGCATCTGTCAGGATATGCTGAATTTCTTCGGCGGACAATCTCCAGTTGATGGCGGTGATAATCGCGCCACGCGCCGCCGCAGCACCGAAGAGCCGGAAAAAGTGATGGCAGTTGTACGCGATAATACCAATCCGGTCTCCTTTGCCGATGCCCTGCCGCTTCAGCCCGTCAGCCAGGCTGTTTACCTGTTGCAGCAGGTCCGAGAAGGTAATCCGCTGGCCGTTACACACCAGTGCCGTATGATTGCCGCGGATCTCGGCGTTTCGTTTAAAAATGTCATAAACTGTGTAAGATCGCATAAAAGGCTCCTGATAAATTGGGTGAACGGGAATGGTTTTCCCAAGTTGGGGCTTGACATGATGGTGCTGAACCATTAATGGATAATTAAGCGGGGGAAGCAATGCCCGCAATTTTTCAACAATAATGATGGCTTCGTAAAAGGAACCATATGACCATGAGCACACTGGATGAACATATTCTTAAAACCGCAAAGGAAATTGTTGTCAAATTCATTGAGACCGGACGTATTTCTCCCGGTGGATTCTCTGAATATTTCAAGTCCATCTATACCACTATTGACGAGACTGTAAAAGAAGCAACCGAAAAAAAATACAAAGAAGCGGAATCCGACGATGACAGAATTTCCTGAAAATATTCATAACTGTGCGGCCGATGAAGATATGGACTGGGAAAACCGGAAACTGTGCAGCGATGACAGCTGCATCGGTACTGTCGGAGCAGATGGCTGTTGCCGGTTGTGCGGGCGGGTGTGTACGGATATCCCGGAAGATGATTTCGGGCGGCGACCTTCAGATACTCCAGAAGTGGAATTCATCTCGACAGATACGGTAGATACCCAGCAATCCACCGATCCGGGCTCAAGCTGGGAAAACCGGCGACTGTGCAGCGACGACAGTTGTATCGGCACGATCGGAGCGGATGGTCACTGCAATGTCTGCGGTCTGTCTGCACCGGACTGTTGAAGATGTGCTTTAAGCCGTCGTAAACTGCGTTTTTTATAAACGCTGGTATTATTTTTTCGAGTTTATCGCTATCAGCGATATTAATTTAATATTCATGTGGTTATATTATTTATCACTTGAATATTATGAATCAGACGGATATTTTGATTGCACTCTTTCAGGTTTTGATATAAGGATTCAGACGGAGAATGTGGAGAAGTGTAATATTTTTATTTTGTTAATGATTCAGCAAAGGAGGAAAAATCATGAAGAAAATGGCGATGATTATGGTGTTAGGCTTGTTTTTGGCTGGGTGTGGGGCTGCTGTAAAAGAATCCGGTTATTATGACCACAGTTCTCACTATAAAAGCTGGAGCCATTTGGCTTTCAGTTGGTTCGGCTATAACCATGTCACTGAAGAAGCTGCTGATGCGTCTGCTGCTCAAAAATGGTGGGGTATTTCTTACGCCAGACATTGATTTTTTCATCTGATGTGATGCGTTGTCCCATACATCCGGGGTTGCCTGAAAATATTCGGGCAGCCCTTTTTTAATGTCGAAGCCGCCCGAAATTCGACTTTTTATGAGGCCGCTTCACCTGAAAGGAATCCACACATGGGCAAGGTTCTGATTATCGGCGCCGGAGGCGTGGGGGCTGTTGTCGCGCATAAATGCGCCCGGTCACCCGAGATTTTTTCTCATATTGTTCTGGCCAGCCGCACGCTGGCAAAATGTGAAGCCATTCAGAAGCAGCTCCCCCGGCCTGTTGACGTGGCCCGGGTGGACGCCGATCACACGCCTGAAGTGGTAGAGCTGATTCGAAGCGTCAAACCGGATCTGGTTATCAACGTGGCGCTGCCATACCAGGATCTCAGCATCATGGATGCCTGCCTGGAAACTCGCGTGAACTACATGGACACTGCAAACTACGAACCGCCGGATGAAGCCAGATTCTGCTATAAGTGGCAGTGGGACTATCACGACAGATTCAAGGAAAAAGGCATCATGGCGCTTCTGGGGTGCGGATTCGATCCTGGCGTCACCAATGTTTTCTGCGCTTTTGCCCTTAAACACCGCTTTGATGAAATCCATACTGTGGATATCATGGACTGTAACGCCGGAGATCATGGCCATCCGTTTGCCACCAATTTCAATCCGGAAATCAATATCCGGGAAGTCACGGCCAGAGGTAAATATTATGACAGCGGACGCTGGATCGAAACCGATCCACTGTCAGTGCACCAATCCTTTGATTTTCCTCAGATCGGCGTCCGGGAAATGTATCTGATGTATCATGAAGAAATGGAATCCCTCGCCAGACATATTTCGGGTATTCACAAAATGCGCTTCTGGATGACGTTTTCACAGGAATACCTGACGCACCTGAGGGTGCTTCAGAATGTTGGTATGACCCGGATCGATCCGGTGTTATATCAGGGCGTTCAGATTGTACCGCTCCAGTTTCTGAAGGTTCTGCTGCCGGAACCGTCTTCGCTGGCGGCGGGCTATACGGGGAAAACCTGTATCGGCTGTATGATCGAGGGCATTAAGGATGGAAAGCCGCTTCGATATTATATCTATAATGTGTGCGACCACGCGGAATGCTACCGGGAAATCCAGGCGCAGGCGATTTCTTATACCACAGGGGTGCCGGCCATGATCGGCGCCATGATGATACTGACCGGAAAATGGCAGGGCGCCGGCGTCTTCAATGTGGAAGAATTTGATCCGGATCCGTTCATGGAACAGTTGAATCGTTGCGGACTGCCCTGGATCGAGACATATCCTGAAGGCTGATGGATTTCAGATATACTGCCGGCCGCTTCAAGCCCTATTTTCTCTTCTTGGAGATGACACCATCGGACAGTGTACATCAGTGTACATGCAATTATGAAAACTATCTGGAAAGCGCCATCAGCCGATACACCAGCATGCCGGACATCCAGGCGATATCCTCCGGAGACAGCATGTCGCCGATACTTTCATCAAAAAGAATGTTAGCTTCCGCCGGAAATTCAGCATCACCTTCCCACAGAATCAGTTGGACGGGAATTTTGGGAAATAACCAGAACTCAAACCCCGCATCTCCGGCAGGGATGGAACGTCCGGACAATTTTTCAGCCGCTTTTGACAACGCCTGAACATTTTGACCAAACGTTTTCTTTAAGGGATCGATAGCACGTTTGACAAAAGCGCTGAAATAAAATGAGGCGCCCGGAATTTCTCGGTATGCCACCCAGTTGTCTGAAGGTTTCCGTTCCGAACCGGACTGAAGATAGTGCAGAATCAACACCTGTTCCTGAATGGGAACCTCAGGGGAATCCGGGGATTCATCCGTAAAGCGGTAATCCGGCATGTGAATGCGATAGATCCGATTGAGAAATGGCGCCTGGATACAGGCAGCTCCACTTTCAAAACCACCGCGTTGCGCCACAGTACTGAACGATTCCTGCAGGAGTGCTTCAACGGCAATTTTCGCGGCATTATAATAATCATCGATACGTGGCATACACTTGATGAACTCCTAAATGTCGAATTTATTTACCTGATACTGTCATAAAAACAACAAAGCCCCGCTGAATTCACCGGGGCTTTGAATACAACGGCTAAACAGTCCGACCTATATTTCCAGCCAGGAATCTGAATAAAGGACATTACCCAGAATAACGTTGGTGGTTTTAGCGTAATCCTGCATTTCTTTTGAAAGACTGGCCATATTGGGCTGATTGCCGTCCATAACGCCGTAGATCAGATCAACGATGTCCTGACGTTTGCCTTTGGCAATGGCGGTCAATTGATCATCCTGCGGATCGGAAATAACGGAATACATCCCGTATTTCTGAAGCATGACCATATAGGTCTGATTCAGGATCGGCCGCAGATGTGTCGGAGGTCCGTTGGAAATATTGGAAAGACCGCAGGTGCTTTTGGCGCCCGGAGCGATATCCTGAATCATGCCCTGAAAATTCATCAGGCTGATGGCCTGGGGCTGCTGAATATTGACCGGGGTGACAATACCGTCCACCCAGATTTTTTCATTGGGAATACCGGCTTCATTGGCCGCATACAGCAGTTCGACACACAGGGCGGCGCGCTCGTTTTCATCTCTGGGAAGACCCTCCGGCCCCCACATCAGCGCGATGAAATCCGCATTGTACTGAGCGGCAAGTGGAATCATCCGCTGATAGCGCTCAGGTCGGCACATAATGGAATTGATCATGGGTGGCAGTTTGCAGACCTTTAGGGCTGCCTCGATGGCATCAATATTGGAAGTATCCAGTACCAGCGGAATATCATCCACCACTTCCTGCACCATCTGCACCACCCAAGGCATCAGTTCGACGCCGTCTTTTTTGGCCGGCCCCAGGTTGATGTCAATATAGTCCATCCCTTTTGATTTCTGAAACAAAGCCTCTTCCTGAATGGGTTTCGGATCCCGTTCTTTAAAAGCCCTGCCGATTTTTTTGTTGATGACATTCAAGCTTTCGCCTATTAAATACATACATCCTCCTTTGTTGAAAGATGAACTATGAATGTTTTACTTTACAAATTCACAATTCATCTCTCCATTAGTAAAATGGATCATCTGGCCTTTAAAAACGCCGGAAGATGGGCTGCTTCACGGGGACCGACCGTAATGGTCCATCCTGGCAGTTCTTCTTCCACATCGCCGGCAATCGCCGCCGCATAGCCGGGAATGATCAACTCTTTATGCTTGACCTTGTCGGCAATACCGCTCTTTTTGACAAACATGCCCACATCATCGCCGGAGAATTTACCGGCAGCCCATGCGGTCATAACGGACAACCCTTCAGAATCCTTGATCAGAAGCCATGACGGTACCCGGCTTCCCTCGATTTCACCCGATACGATAAAATAGGTCAGCGCGAAATTGGTGGTGACCAATACCGGTGAATTTTCATCCGGATTACCGATTTCATAGATGCCCTCGGTCACGGTCATAGGCCGCTGTGGATCGGTGAAGATATTCAGCCGTTCGAGAAGCAGCGGAAAGACAGACTCGCCTTTGAAATCAGATAACACCACGATAGCGCCGTATTTGGCGATGAACATGCCGGCAATCAGCGTTTCCATATCCAGATTGGACGCCATTTCGCACGGAAATGTAATGGTCGGAAAGCCCAAAGCCCGGTTGCCCTGTTTCAGAGCCGCCCGCCGGATAACCACCTCATCCTCCAGAGCCTGCTTTACTTCTCTGGCGCCGGAATCAAGCACCAGGTCTTTCAGTCCCATCCCTGTCAGTTTGGTAGTCAGGGGTATCAGGGCTTCCACGGAATCCGCTTTCACCGCCAGCGGCAGATCGTTTTCTTTAGCCAGCGCACCGAACGCATCGGCGGTGGCGGCGGTCGCCGCATACATGAGGGGCTTTTTGAATTTGGTGACTTCGATTCCGGCCTTCATGACGTCGGCGTTTTCGGTCATCAGCACCAGATTGAATTCCGATGTTTCGGCAATCAATTTGGCTTTTTCCGCAAACGCGGCTTTATCACCGCTGACATCCTTCAATGCCACCATTTCGGGTCGCAGGTTCAGACCGACACGTTCATACTGGAATGCATTCCATACCGTCAGCTTGGACTTCAGGTCGGCAACGGAAATGTCGGATGTTACCAGCGCCGCCAGACCGGTTTTGTTGAAAAATGTTTTTTCGTGACGATAGAGAACCGTTTCGCCGCCGGTTGTCAGCGCCCGGACGCCTTTTCCGATAGCCACAGGGCGGATAGGAGGTGCGGAGGCTTCCGCCAGTTTCTCTCTGGCTTCGGCGGATACGTAAGGACAGCTATCCAGTTCTGCTTTTCCCGATGCCAGGTTCATGGCAAATGCAAGGCATGTCGGAACGCCGCATTCCTTGCAGTTGGTTTTGGGCAGGAGTTTAAAAATCTGAATACCGGTTAATGCCATTGTTATCTCCTTGTGATATTGCTTCATGACCGCAGCGGCCGCCGCAGTCATGATGTTGATTATGCCTTTAAAATAACGGAGAATTCCAGGAAACAACATCTGCGGACAGACGCATTGAATAACATCTGTCCGCACAGGTTATATGGCGATATCATCCACCGATAATCGGAGGCATGGACAGCGCCGGATGGCCTTTTTCCTGGAGATAGGGCAGAATTTCCTCTTCCGTGATGCCTACAGTTTCATCGGCGATCATATCATAGAAATTCGGAATTCCCATTTCTTTGCCCCGTGCAATCAATCTGTCTTTGATTTCTTCCTTCAGGATTTTGGGCATCCATACCATTCTCTCAAGTCCGCCATCACCCTTGATGAACTTTTTCTGGGTGATATTGTATTTGGAGTGACCCACAAAACCCGGAGAAGAGGCGCCGCCGCCCATCACACCCGCCAGGGTGGTGAACTTCATACCACAGGGGGTTTCACCAGCGTAATCACGGTTGACCGTCATGACGCCGTTACAGGTGGGAAGCGTTGCCGCAATACATTCACAGCAACCGCAGGTGGTCATGGGATCAATGACCAGGGAGTATAAATTATAACGTTCTACTGCACCGCGGGAGGCTTTTTTGACGAATTCATTGACGCCCTTGAACTGGCCCAGAACCGGATCCAGACACTCGCCTTTTTCAATGGGCTGGTTGGGGCCGGTGGGATTGATTTCATAGGATGCCTTGCAGTCCATCCAGTTATAGGCGCCGCACAGACCGGTTCGCTCCGGGCTGACGGTGCAGACATGGTTGGGAGCAAAAGACTGGCACAGCGTACAGGAATAGAAAATTTCCTCGGCTTCGTCTGTCATCTTCTCGACACGCTCATCCCGCGTTTTGTATTCAGCACGGGCGCGAGCGGTGATTTTATCGACATCTTCTTTTTTGGTGAAGAGAGTTACCTGAACCTTGTCCAGAATCTTGCCGAAATCCTGATGATACTTGGCATGCAGCACAACGCCGATGTCCTTCAGGCTGAACCCTTTCTCCACAGCGGCCTTGCTGACGCGGACCCAGGAAATATCCCGCTGCCCGATGTGCATGACGCCCTGGATATAATTGACAAGGTGATGGATCTGACGTTCCAGGATGGGTTCGAAATCCGTCTGGAATTCACGTCCCGCCACCTGAACATAAATGCCCAGAGAGAAGGTGCCGCCGGGTTTCACATCCTTGATGTCAGGTCCGTCAACAATGACTTTGCCGTCTTCGATTTCACCCATTTCCGCCATCTTGACCAGCTCGGTGCACTGGGTCTTGCCGCCGCCGCACTGACAGTACAGATCGGCGCCGCGAACACGCTCGCCCTCATAGGCCGGACCGAATGCGCAGGGAATGTCGATTTTGGAAACCGTAACTTTCAAACCGCGCACTTCAACGGATTTCTGCACCATGTCTTCATGTTTGACATTGGCCACCACATGCTCATAGGTGCAGATACCGGTCGGCAGAATTTCCGGAATATCCGTATCCGCCAGTGTCGGGAAGCCCCAGTTGACGCATCCGGCCGCTGCCGCCGCCCATTCGGCGTTGACATCGCCCAGTGCGTTGACAAAGGCGAAGATTCTGTTTTTATTGTAAAGCAGCATCTTCTTGTAATCGCCGGGTTTGATACCGCCAAAAGCCATGGCCGCACGGTTGGCAAAACCCAGCGCAAAAATGGCCGATGAAATATCCGGCCCGAACGGTACGATACGGGTGTTCCAGCCAATCTGAACGCCGGCTTCCAGAAGCTGCTGGGAGACGGTAGTGCCGTTCTGGTTGGCGGCCAGAAAGATGTAAAGGCTTCGTTTCTGATATTCTTCGACGATCATCTTGGCGATTTCAGGACTGGGCGCAGCGCCTACGATTGCTGCAAAACCCGGCGCAGAACCATCCACAAACTCGACGCCACGTTTTCTGAAAACCGTATCGTCGGCGGCTCCCAGCCATATTTTTCCGGAAGCTTCATCGATATCTTCGGAATGCAGATAAAAATCCGGCTGTTCCAGATACCGCAGGGCTTCCTCGATTTCAAATGCCAGAAGCGCTGCCATACCGGCATCCAGAAGTGGCCCCAGGTACGGCAGATGATGAGCGCCCTTGACATGCGGCGGCAGAAGACCGCGGGCAAAATCAAGCGGTTTTTTCATATCTTCCAGGGTTTCCACTTTCATGCCCAGAAGAGAATAAATGACCGGCAGATAATATGCCGTATTGGGAAATCCGACTTTGGTATCCGCATTATAAGTGGCCAAAGCCTGTTTATATTTTCCTTCGACTTTGGAAACGATATTATAGCCGCCCTGAATGGCTGCAAATGCAACTAATCTTGACATAAAAACTTCCTCCTTCGTTGAGGATTTAGATACGTTTTAAGTTTTAAGTGTTAAGTTTTAAGCACCAGTTTTAAGTACCCGAGGTATCATAAAACCTGATACGTTCAACTTTAAACTTACGCGGATTCCAGTTTCTGGCGATCCGCCATATCCATCAGAACGCGCTCTCTGGCTTTGTCGATACCCAGGGCTTTACGCTTCTTGTCTATGTGGGCGATCATCTTGTGAGCATGTTTGATCGGGTCGGCTTCGCAGTCCCACATACCACCGTAAATCTTTTCCAGTTCGTTGTACATGTAGTCCTGGAAAACCGGCGCGCCGCTCATCGGCAGATGCACGCCAAACACGGTATAAACACCGGAAGCTACAAAATAATGGCCGATGCTGATGGCTTTTTCACTCATCCACTCCGGCGCGCTTCCGGCTGCGGGCAGATCGCAGATGTCCTTGCCCAGTCCGCCGGCTTTCACCACTTCGGTAGCTGCCAGAAGGATGCGGCTGTTATCGACGCAGGAACCCAGATGCAGCACTGGCGGGATACCCACGGTTTCGCAGACTTCGGCCAGACCGGGGCCGCAATATACTGCTGCGGTTTCAGGCGTCAGTAAACCTTCCATAGCGCAGGCGATGCCGTTACAGCCGGTGGTCAGAACAATGACGTCATTTTTGATCAGTTCTTTGACAACGGCGATATGTCCCTCGTTGTGGCGGACGCGGGCGTTGTTACAGCCAACCACACCGGCAATACCACGGATACGGCCATTGATGATGTTGTCGTTCAAGGTATAATAATCGCCGCGGAACGTTCCTCCCAGATGATACTTGATAGACTCAACCCCAAAGCCCGCAATCTGGGTGGCTTTGTGACGTGGAATCATGACCTCGGCCCGGCGGTTGGTGAAATTGTCGATGCCCATCATGACGATACGTTTGGCGTCTTCCATAGCATGGTGTTCGTCAAACTCGATGTGAATGACATTGTCCTGCTCCATCTTGGCGATGGGATGGGTGGTAATCAGTTTGGTATGGAAGCATTTGGCAACATTGGCAATGTTCTGCATAATGCACTGAACATCCACGACCATGGCGTCACAGGCGCCGGTGATAATGGCCAGTTCCTGCTGCAGGAAAGTGCCTGCCAGTGGAATTCCGTGACGCTGAAGCATTTCATTTCCTGTGCAGCAGATACCACTGAGCTGAATGCCTTTGGCGCCTTTGCTTTTGGCATAATCCACCATCTCTTTGGACTGAGCCGCGGCAACGATCATTTCAGACAAAATGGGTTCATGTCCATGGATGACCAGATTGACGTGGTCTTCTTTCATAACGCCCAGATTGGCCTCGGACTGAACCGGAAACGGAGTACCGAACAAAACGTCCTGCAGATCGGTGGCGATCATGGATCCGCCCCAACCGTCTGCAATGGCGCAGCGGGAACACTGCTTGACCAGGTTTTTGTAATCCTGATCCACGCCCATGTGAGTACGGTGCATGATCTCAACGGTTTCCCGGTCAATGTTTCTGGGCAGAACGCCAAGCTTTTTCCACTTTTCATATAGAGGTGCAGGAGCTCTTTTCAGATATTTCAATTCACCGGATGATTTTCCCCATTCGTTCAGTGCGTTTTCCGCCACTTCAACGGCGATTTCATCCAGATCGCGATCAACGGTCTTGCCGTCAACTTCAACGGTTGTGGCGACGTCGAAATTGGGCGCGATGGCAATCAATTTCTGCGGATCTTTGATGCTATAGTCGTTGGTTTCTTTTTTAGCGACGGACATGAATACTTCGGCGACCCCGCGACCATGATCGGAGTGTGCGGATGCACCGGCTGCCACCATACGTGCAAAGTTACGGGCGGCAATGGTGTTGGCGGTAGCACCGCAAAGGCCTTTACGTTCATCAGGGCCATCTGCGGATTTGGTCAGGGGCAGACGGCAGGGGCCCATTGCGCAGTTTTTGCAGCAGGTTCCCTGGATGCCGATATTACAGGGCTTCATGGCTTCAGCCCGATCAAATATTGTTTCGACGCCCAGCTCTTGTGCCCGGCGAATCATTTCCTGGGTGGCAATATCAATGGACGCCGCAACGGGATCCGCCTGTTTAGGCGCTTTTTCAGCTTTGGCTTCTTTAGCTTCCACTACTTTTTTCAACTTGGTCTCTTCTGCCATTTTGAGGTTCCTCCTCATCATTATAAGTATCCGGGCGATACGTGAAGCATTGTGATAACAGATAGCATCGCCAGGCGAATATTTGTATCAGATTCTGCGATGAATCTGGTTCAGTCGTTCAAGGATCTTTTCGGCAGCCGTTTTCTGTACAGCCGCAGGCGTCAGAGAAACGCTTCCTGTAGATGCCTTGTGTTCCGCCATACGGGCTTCGCGCTCTTTGGCTCTCTGCTGACGGATGGCATCTTCTTCGGCTTCACGCTTGGCAACTTCCGCTTTGGCGACGGCTTCCGCATCCGCTTTGGCTTTGGCTTCGGCGTCTGCCTTGGCTTTGAGTTCGGCATCGGCTTTGGCCTTGGCAGCCGCTTCAGCATTGGCCTTGGCTTTGGCGGCTGCTTCAACGTCCGCTTTGGCTTTGGCTTCTGCATCGGCTTTGGCTTTAGCTTCGATTGCTGCGGTATCCACCGCCGGTGCTGCAGGAGCGGCAGCCGGCTGCGGCGCTGCTTTCACTTCGGCTTTGGGAGCTGCTGCTGCCGGAGCGGCGGCCGCTTTGGGAGCTTCGGCCTTGGGGGCTGCTGCGGCAGGAGCCGCCGCCTTGCCTTTATCTTCCTCGATGGTCAGATCCGGGGCCGGAGACAAAGACGCCAGATTCAATTCGACATCGTCCAGTTGTTTCTTTGCCGGAGCGACACTGGTCGCCATTCCGCCGGAAACCAGAAGATCAATGAAGGATTTGGCCAACCGGATGGCTTCGGGATGCCGCATAATCAGAATATCGGAACCCGCCATCAGATAAGTGACAGCGCCGACGGCTTCCATCAGGATACCACGTTTTTCGGGGTCTCCGAGTGTCGGGGCTTCGGCCGCGGTCTGTTCGGCTTCTTTACATTTCCAGACTTCATTGCCCAGATTGTTGATGATGGGAAGCTGGAGTTTGTCGTCGCCCTGAGACATGGCGGCCATCCGAAGCCGTTCCATGACCGAGTAGGAATATTCAAGGCCATAGCCCAGACCACCGGTTGTGGGGTCGATAATCATGCGACTGGAAGGCATCCCCAGGTTTTCGAGCAGAATATTGATTTGTTTTGCGAGATTGACGTCAATCGGAGAGGAGGAGATAACGGTGTGGCCATAACCCATGGCCGCGGCGCCGATTCCTTTGTGGTTTTTATCTTCTACAGGACCGATCACCAGATCGGCGCCCTGACAATCTTCAGCGATTTTTTTAAATACGGCTTCATCTTTTTGAGTATTGGCGCATCCCCAGACAATCAGGGGCACCTTGATGACGGCCAGCACTTTTTTCACGGTTTCTGATGCTGCTTCAGGACTGGCATCATTACCGTTGGGATCGATGCTCTTTAATTGAAGCACGATCATTTCGGCGCCAAACTGTTCAACGCATCTTTTGGCCCAGGCCGCAGGATCCGAAGCGACATCCTTGAAGTGAGAGAGCGCGGCTTCCGCCCAGTCTTCCGGAGCCATGTCCCATACTTCCATGGCGATTCTGGGTTTGTTGGGCATCTTGCCTTCAAACTGATAAAACGGATAACAGCTTTCGCCTCCCACCGTTACTGCGGTGGCGCCTTTACCCAGGGTAATTTCCTTAATGCTGCCAGCATATGATTCTTTAAAAATGTCTAAGCCCAATGTTACCTCCTTCTTTAGACGGTAAAAAGGTAATATAGAAAATCTATCCATACGGACTACAGAAAATCCGGAGACAGCACCCTATGCTGTCCTCCTCTACGGGATACCACCTCCTTTTATCCCCAAAAAATATCAACAGTATCTACCGCAGTAGATATAAGTCTGACAAGATGATGCAATCTCCTGATATATCGATTAAATAAAACTGTCAGAAGGCATCGTATTTTCAAACCGTGACGGTTTGGAAGACGTAGAGCAAAAATACACAATTAGAATATTAACGCCTATCTCAAGATCATAATTTTGTCAATAGATGATCATATGTGATCATATAAAAAGTCCTTTAGAATTTGCATGCTTTGTCTGCGAATTTTTATGGTGTCATCCGAAACCCGATTTTTATATGATTGCCATGAACGGCTTATCCTGCAATTTCGTCTTGAACTGCCGGGTATTGTGGGGTATATATTCAAAAATAACGTACAGGCGCCGCATTTGGCTGTAAAAAGGGAATACGGTGAAAATCCGTAACGTTGGACCGGCGCTGTCAGCAGGGACCGACATCATACGACTGCCACTGCCCCCCTTTCTGGGAGCGGGAAGGCGTGATGAAGGGATGATCTGCAAGTCAGAAGACCTGCCTGGACGCATATACCGGATCATGATGTCCACCCATGCCGTGTCGCGGAAATATTTGCCGCGGCGCGGCTTTTTTTTGGTCCGAAACCATGTGGAGAACCGTAATGAAAACACAGATTGAACTGGCAAGAGACAATGTCATCACCCCTCAGATGCGGCAAGTGGCCTCGGACGAAGGCTTCGATCCGGAAACCATTCGGGCTTATATGGCCTCCGGAGAAATCGTCATCCCCTGCAACATAAACCGCCCGAACCAAAAAGTGGTCGGTATCGGACGGGGGCTTCGCACCAAAGTCAACGCATCTATCGGCACATCCTCCGATATCGTGGATGTCGCCCTTGAAATCAGAAAAGCGAAGATCGCGGAGGCCGAAGGCGCCGACACCCTTATGGAGCTTTCCACCGGCGGGAATCTGAACGTAATCCGGCAAAAAATTCTGGATGCCTGCACCCTGCCGGTCGGCAACGTTCCTTTGTATCAGGCATTTTGTGAAGCTTCCCGGAAGTATAAAAATCCCAACCGTCTGGATCCGGAGTATCTGTTTGATCTGATTGAACAACAGCTTTCAGACGGCATGTCGTTCATGGCCATTCACTGCGGCATCAACCGCTTCAGCATCGAAAGGCTCCGTAAACAGGGGTATCGCTACGGCGGTCTGGTGTCCAAGGGCGGCACGTTCATGGTATCCTGGATGGAATTCAACGATAAGGAAAATCCGCTCTATGAGCAGTTTGACCGGGTATGCGGCCTCATGAAAAAATATGATGCGGTGCTGTCTCTGGGAAACGGCATTCGCGCCGGAGCTATTCACGACAGTCATGACAGGGCGCAGATGGCGGAGATGATCATGAACTGTGAACTGGCGGAACTGGGCAGAGAAGCCGGCTGCCAGATGATGGTCGAAGGTCCCGGCCATGTGCCGCTGGATGAAATCGAAGCCAACATCATTATCGAAAAGCGCATGAGCGGCAACGCTCCGTATTATGTGCTGGGGCCGCTTCCGGCGGATACCGGCGCAGGCTACGACCATATCACCGCGGCCATCGGCGCCGCCAGTTCCGCCCGATACGGCGCGGATCTGATCTGCTACATCACGCCCGCGGAACATCTGGCGCTTCCCAATGAAAACGATGTCCGGGAAGGTGTCCGGTGTACCCGTCTGGCCGCCCGGATCGGCGATATCGCCAAATATCCGGAACGCCGTGACGCGGAGAAAAAGGTCGCCCTGGCGCGGCGGGATACCCGATGGGAAGATCATTTCAACGGACTGATGTTTCCGGAAAGCGCCAGAGCCATTCGCGCCGACCGGATTCCGGAAAACCATCAGACCTGCACCATGTGCGGAGATTTCTGTGCGATGGAAAGAGGACTGACCCTGTTCGCCAACGATATCAAAGGTGACAAGGCAGGCGTATAACGCGACGGAAAGCCGCACGGAGCTGATGAAGCGGGCGGCTTTCCGTTTTTTGACGATGACGTTGCCATAAACAAGGACAGGCATCGATGTTTTCTTCACGGTTCGACTGGCAACAGTCCACCAACCGCATTACAATGATGCTGGAGGCTGTCCGGCGCTCCGGGGCCGAACTGCTCGATTTGACGGAAACCAATCCGACGGCGGCAGGCTTTATCTATGACGCCGACGGCATTCGGGCAGCCATGTCACGGCCGGAGATTCTGGAATATCATCCTCATCCCAGAGGCGTACTTTCTGCCCGTGAAGCGGTGACGGCCTATTATCAGCGGCACGCAAAATCCATTGATGCGGATTCGGTTTTTCTGACTTCCAGCACCAGTGAATCGTATGCCTGTCTGTTCAAATTGCTCTGTAACCCAGAGGATGTCGTTCTGACGCCGCAGCCCAGTTATCCGCTCTTCGACTTTCTGGCGGCGCTCGAATCGGTGGCGCTCACGCCCTACCGTCTGCGCTGTGACCCGAACGCCGGGTGGCGCATCGATCTGGAGCATCTTCGGTCGCTGGTTACATCCAGAACCCGCGCCGTGATTCTGGTGAACCCGAATAACCCGACCGGTTCGTATGTCACGCCGCAGGAGCTCCAGACAATCACTGCATGGTGCCGTCAGTTCGATCTGGCGCTGATCGTGGATGAGGTCTTTCTTGACTATACATCAGCAGATGCCGGCGCCGCGGTTTCCACAGCAGGAAATAAGGACGCCCTGACCTTTACGCTGTCCGGAATTTCCAAGATTCTGGGGCTTCCGCAAATGAAACTGGGATGGATACAGGTGAGCGGACCGGAGAATATCTGCCAGACAGCTTGCCGTCACCTGGAAGTGATTACGGATACCTACCTGTCGGTATCCACACCGGTGCAGGCGGCGCTTCCCGATCTTCTGGCGCAGCAGAGTGCTTTTCAGCGCCAGGTGACGGCGCGGCTCGAGTCCAATTTCAGTTGCCTGAACAGCGCCTGTGCATCCATCGACGATTGCCGGGTTTTTCGCAGGGAGGGCGGATGGTATGCCATTGTGGAAATGCAGAACGGCGTTTCCGACGAGGATATGGTCTGTCATTTGCTGGAAGCAGACCATGTTCTGGTGCATCCTGGATATTATTATGATATTTCTGAAGAGGGCTGTCTGGTGGTCAGTCTGCTAACCCGGCCGGATGTGTTTACCGCCGGAATCGGCAGACTGGCGATGCGTCTGAAATCCTGACTTTTGATGAAGCCGTCAGATTCACAACGCCGCCATGTTGACGGAAACCACCTTGGAGACGCCTTTTTGCTCCATTGTAATGCCTAAAAGAGTATCGGCAAATTCCATACTGTGCTTGTTGTGCGTGATCATGACGATCTGGGAGTTCTCGCCGATTAGTTTCAGCAGACGGTTAAACCGGAAAACATTGGATTCATCCAGGGGCGCATCTATCTCGTCCATCAAACAGAACGCCGCGGGTTTGATCAAAAAAATAGAAAATATGAAGGCGATGCCGGAAAGCGTCTTCTCGCCGCCGGAAAGCAGGCTGATCCGCGTCAGTTTTTTCCCCGGAGGCTGAATCATGAATTCAACGCCGGTCTCAAGCGGCTTTTCCGGTTCGGTCAATATCAACCGGGCGCTGCCGCCCTCGAAGAGACGGGAGAACACATCCTGGATTTTTTCGTTAATGGCCTGAAATGTCTCCATGAAACGCTCCTGCGTGATCCGGTTGATTTTACGGATCAGTTTGTGCAGATCGTCTTCGGCCTTTACCATATCCTGACGCTGGGTCTCCAGAAAATCGTGGCGGGACTTCAGAGCTTCATATTCAGCGGTGGACTCCAGATTCACATCGCCCAGCCTGGCGATTTTCATGCGATAACGCGCCAGTTCCGTCTCCATTTCCACCGCTGACATCCCGTTGTTTTCATCTGCGGACGCATCGGCTTCCTGCTGAATCTCCGGTATGGATTTATGGCAAATTCCTGTCAGATGTTCGCCGATCTGCTCCTTTTTCAGGAGTAACTGGGAAAGTTCGGGTTCCAGACGCCGGATTTGCTGCAACACGGCATCCCGCTGGCGGTGAATATCGCCAATATTGTCTTCAGCCTCTTTGAGCTGGCGGTCGGTTTCGGCATACGCGGTCTGCTCAGTGTCGAGCTCCTGGATGAGGGCGTCGATCCGCCTGCGAAGTTCGTCAAGCTGCCGGACGCCGGTTTCCGCTTTTCGGGTGAATTCGGCAATTTTGCGGCGTTTGGCGGCCACATCGTCGTCAATATCGGAAATACGGCGCAGCCCGTCCTGCCTGAACTCTCTCAGGCGTTTCAACGCGCTGGCGTTATTGTCGGATTGCGCCTTACCGGTGGTCATCCGGAGCTGAAGATCCATTTCCTCCTGACGCACGTGCGCCATTTCCCGGGAAAGCTGTTCCATCGTGGTGGACAGGCCGGTGATGGCCGCCCGAACCGAGGTCATATCTTCCCGGATTCGGACCAGCGCCGCATTATCCCGGACAATGGCGTCATCCATATCTGCTTCCTCGCCGGAAAGCTGTTCCTGCTCCAGCTCTGCCAGCTCCAGACGTTTTTGGGCCTGCTTGAGCTTTTCCGCAGCCTTGAAGAGCTGCTTTTCCATCTGAAGCTCTTCCTGTACCAGTTCGTGTTGCTGGGCAAGCATTTTCTGAAGGCGGGTTTCCATCTCCCGTACCCTGACCTCCATATCTGTCTGCGTTTTTCGGGCGGATTCAATCTGTTCGATAATGCGATCGAGCGCTGCTTCCGTGTCCGCCAGCTCTTTTTTTCTGGACAGGATGCCGGAAGAATTCTGCGGACTGCCGCCAATCAGGATTCCCTTATCCGACACCATCTGCCCGTCCAGCGTTACTACCGGATGCCCGGTATGAAACTTTGCTTGAATACGCAATACGTTCTCCAGAGTATCCGTAACGCCGATATCTTTCAGCAGCATGGCAGCTACAGCATCATATCCCGGCGTCACCCGGACATGATGCAGCAACCCGCCAGGCTCCGCATCTGCCGCAGCACATGCCGCCGCCCGGTTTTGAACGACAGATAAGGGGATGCAGCCGCACCGGCCCGCCTGCCGGGAACGCAGCCAGGAGATGACGCGAAGTCCTGTTTCCGGGGTATCCACCAGCAGATATTGCAGCGATTCGCCCAGCACACTTTCAAGTGCGGTTTCATAAGACGGCTCCGGATCCAGAATTTCGGCGACCAGTCCGGAAACTCCCGACAACTCCGGGTCTGATTCCGGTTTTCGCACCTGCTGCATGACGGTGCGGACACCGGAATGATATCCTTCGAAATTATCCGCCATCTTCTTAAGGGCGTTTAATCGGGATGCGGTTCCGGCTTTTTCCATGTTCAGGGTCTGTGTCTGCCTGACCTGCTGCCCCAGCGCGCCGGCCGCAGCGTCCAGCGCCTGTTTCTGTGTCTGAATGTCCGAGGACAGCCGCGCCATATCCTCCTGAAGGTTCGTCAGCTCGTTTCTGGACTCCGCTTCGGCTTTTTCATTCTCGGAAACTTCCCGCGTCGCGGTATATACATCTTCATCCACCCGCTTGAGACGCCTTCTCAGCGCATCCCGGCTGGATGACGCATGTTCACATACATGCTGGTATCTGGCTTCCTGCCCGGACAAGTCCATTAACCTGGCATTGAGCGTATCGCGATTTTTTTCGGTGTCTTTCAATCTGGACTGCGTTTCCCGCGAGCCGGCGGCAACCGCTTTCAGCGCTTCGGATGCTTTTTGGATGTCTTCCTGAAGAAGTTGCTGCTGCACCTCGATGCCAGAAATTTCATCGGCGATCTTTGCTGTTTGGGATTCAAGATCGCTTCGCGCGCCGTCCAGCACCGTACATTCTTCCGTAAGGCGGGATATGTCGGTTTTCAGGTGAGCGACATCATTTTCAAGCCGGTCTGCCTGACGGTGACACTCCTGCTTCCGGTTCTGGCTGTCCGTGATTTTCTGGTTGAGCTGAAGATGGGTGAGCCGGATAGACGCCACCACGGCTTCCAGTTGGGCGGAACGGGACTGATGACCGGCGTCCTGGTCGTTGAGGCCCTCAAGAAAGGCTTTTTTCTGTTGAATCTCTGTCTGAAGTTCCTGATAGCGGGAGAGATTCAGCAGAATATCCAGTTGCTGAATTTTTTTCTGATATTCGCGATAGACTTCCGCTTTTTGGGCCTGACGTTCGAGCGATACCATCTGATGCTGAATTTCAGTGATGATATCCGTCAGGCGCAGCAGATTCTGCTCCGTGCCTTCGAGCTTTCGGAGGGCCTCGATCTTACTGGCCTTATAGCGGGTGATACCGGCGGCTTCCTCGATATACCAGCGTCGTTCTTCGGGCCCGGCTTCAGTGATGGCGCCGATATTTCCCTGCTGGATCAGAGCATAGGATTTGGCGCCCATACCGCTTCCCATGAAAACCTGATGAATGTCCTTGAGACGGCACGGCTGCCGGTTGATGAGGTAGGCGCTTTCTCCGGAACGGTACAGACGCCGGGTCAGCATGATTTCAGAAAATTCCCGGAGGGGCTCTGGTGCGGAGTCATTGTCGTTGATCAGGGTCAGGGAGACTTCCGCCATGTTCAGGGACGATTTTCCGGAGCTGCCGGCAAAAATGACGTCTTCCATCGACTTGCCCCGCAGTTGCCGGACGCTTTGTTCGCCCATCACCCATCGGAGCGCATCCATGACATTGCTTTTTCCGCAGCCGTTCGGGCCGACAATGGCCAGTATGCCGGGGGGAAAGTGAATGGCCGTTTTCTCGTGAAACGATTTGAATCCGGAAATTTCCAGTTTTTTAAGCTTCATACAAGGGTACGATGCGCATGTTCCGGCAAAAGCGCCGCACACTTCGTCAGCACGTCGCCCATAACGGCCATGCGCCTTTCGTTCAGCGTCATGGAGGATATTCTGGCCTGTCTGCCGATCTCTTCAGCGGTTTCCGGATGCTCCCACAAATACAGGATTTGCGTTTTCAGATTCCGGATGTCACCCGCGGAATAAAATATGGCCGTCCGCCGGTGAACCGCATATTCCCGGGTAGCCATATTTTCGGTGACGACAAGTGGTTTTGCGATCGCCATCGTTTCCAGCATGCTGATCTGGCCGGCGGATATCCGGTAGTCTTTGAGCGGCAGCACAACCATGCGGCTGGATGAAATCCAGCGACGCATTTCCGTGTTGGAAGCATAGTCCCGGATCAGATGAACATGCTCCGGAACGGAAACTCGCGGACAGTATCCGCGGGATAAAATATACGTCTGAATCCCCAGCGGCGTAACGGCCTGAACCAGCGTATCAAAATCCCGGTCGCTTTTACCGAAAGCAAAAATATAATCCGCTCCGGGATGCGCCGGTTCCGTAAAGCTGGCAGGGGATTCCGCCAGCGGCAAAAACCGGATCCGGCTGGGGGAAATGTTGAACATGCGGCTGTAAATAACTTCTTCCTCGGTGGATGTGGTGAAAAAATAGTCGATGCCGGGAATCGCCAGTTGCAGCAGATATACCTGAAGCCGGTAAAGCCAGCGGGTCTGCGTCAGGTCGATATGGAAATCCTGAATGATATGAATCGGCGGTTTTTCGATGCGGAAGAACCTCTTCAGAAGGCCGTAACAGACCCCCAGCCGCATTTGCCAGGAAATGACGACATCAAAGCGCTTTCTTCGAAAAATCGCCATGACAGGCACATAAAATTCGGACAGATAACAGGACAGCGCAATAAGTTTGCCGGAAATCATCCGTTTGGGCAAAACCGGCTGCTGCACCGCAACATCCTGCACCCGTTGTCTGAGGGAATACAGAAGACGCCATTTTCCGTCTTCCCTCCAGTTGACCAGCATCAGGAGTTTCAACCGTGAATGGCCCCTGCCCGGCCGCTGTTCATCTGCCATCGACAACTCCAAGCTCCGCTCTTCGGTTCATAGCACGGCCCTCCGGGGTTTTATTGTCAGCGATAGGCATGCGCTTGCCGTATCCCTTGACCTGAATTCTGGCGGATGCAATGCCTTTTTCGATCAGATAGCGCCGCACCGCATCGGCCCGTCGTTCCGAAAGCTTCTGGTTGTATTCATCCGAACCGAAAGCGTCCGTATGACCACTGACCATCAGCGGCATCCCCGGATGCGCTCTCAGATACGCCATATGCTGATCCAGCACCGGAACGTATATTTTCTTGATATTGTACTTATCGAAATCGAAATGCACGATCGCCAGCCGGATAGGCCCGGTGATGGCGGCGCTGGTATCCGGCCCCGTCAGCGATGTTTGCTGAATCCGGTTGTTTTCGTTTTTAGACCGGTACAGTACCGTGCTGTAGAGCTTCTGATCAGGGTCCAGCCAGAACGCAATGCCTTCATCGTCCAGCACGTATTTATATTTCAATATCCTGCCGGCGCTGTAAAACTCATACAGTTTTTTATTGCCCCGATATTGTAAAGGGAATTCTTCTTTCGTCCGGCCGGTCGGATCCACGCCATTTTCGGTTTCCGTGGCAGCCTTATTCTGAATCAGGGGCGAGGGCTGATAATTCAGTTTTTCGACAGACGCGTGAGTCCCGAATTCCCTTTCAATGTCTGAAAGATAAATACCAACCGCCTTTGATGTTTTTCCGACGGTTCCCTGAAAGTCTCTTGAAAGATAGATTTGTTCCACCCGGCCTTCCTGGTTTAAAAATATGCTCAGCCCCAGATATTCATACTGGAGACACATTCCGTCGCTTTTGATGACATCCGGAGCGCCCAGTGTTTCGATGACATCTTTATGGGGCATATTCAGGCTGACAAGATGGAGCGTATCCTCAAACTGGACGCTCATGGTCGTAATGGAATATCCAGGCACAGGGAATCCCCAGATGCATGCAGCGCACAGAATAACGGTCAGAATGCGAGATGTTTTCATAGGATAAACTCCTTTGAGATGGTTTTTTTGCAGCGTTTTTCTTTAACGCCCCATCCCGGTTTAAAAAAGAGCTGGGTAGGGGATGTCATGAGATTACCGGATCAACGCTTCAAACTGCCGGGTCATATGCTGAACGCTGAGTTTTTCAGATACCAGATGCCGCGCTGCACGACGCATATGCTGCCGTAACGGGTGATGCTGCAGCAGGAAAATAATGCTTTGAGACAAAGCTTCCGAATCACCGGCCGGTGTCAGCAAACCGGTCTCACCAGGAATGACGATTTCTTTCATAAAACCTACATCCGTGCAGACAATCGGAATGCCTGCGGACATGGCTTCGATGGCGGCAACCGACAACGTTTCCTGCTGAGGATAGGAAGACAGGCAGTTGATATCCACCGCCGCGAATATATCTCCCAGTCGGCGCTGAAAGCCCAGAAAATGCACCTGATGTTCAAGATGCAGCTCTTGGGCAAGCGCTTTCAGAAACGGCATTCGAGGGCCGTCTCCGATGACCAGAAAATGCGTCTCGGAAATCGTATCGGCTACTTTTCGAGCGGCCTGCAGGAAAACATGATGAGCTTTATCCGGCCGAAGC
This sequence comes from Desulfobacteraceae bacterium RAAP-1, assembly GCA_001443525.1. Taxonomy (GTDB): domain Bacteria; phylum Desulfobacterota; class Desulfobacteria; order Desulfobacterales; family Desulfatirhabdiaceae; genus RAAP-1. The sequence goes on from LKPX01000002.1 coordinate 64,571, forward strand.
GCCGCGACAATGCTGACCACAGGGCTTTCGGGCGGTATTCCCAGGTGGACGCGGGCTTCCTGAGACGTAAGGCGGGACTGAAACCGTTCCGGATCCACCCCGTTATAAATGACCTGAATTTTAGCGCGGGGAATCTTTTCTTCCACAGCAATGTAGTCACCGTGTCCTTCGGCGGCCGCAACCACAGTGTCGATGCCCAGGTGAAGTATCCGCCTGCCGAACATGGTCAGCGGATGCAAGGAATATCGCTTGTAGGTTTCATTTTCCCAGTTGACGCATCGTCTGACGCCCGCCAGTTTTGCGGCCAGAACACCGAAGAACAGCGTGTTGAGATGATTGATTAAAAGTACGGTGTCTGTCTGAAAATCGGTCAAAACCTGCGCCAGTCTGAAGACGCCGGCCAGGTCGAATTTATAGCGAATGACGCCGGTTGTGACCGGAAAGCCCAGGTGCAGCATTTCTTTTCCGAGAATCCCCGGTTCTCTGAGAAACACCAGATGCAGATCGAATTTTTCCCGGTCAATATGACGCAGCAGCTCAAGCAGCAACTGCTCGGCGCCGCCGATGGTCAGATGGGAAATGACAACGGCGACCCGGGTTCTGGAGGCGGCGATCATATATTATCTCCGTTTGTAATCCGTGATGACGGCTTCAAAAAGATGCACGAGTTTATCCATTTGGTCATTGATGAGAAGATTTTCTCTGACAAAGGCTTTTCCGGCGGCGCCCATATCCATCAGCCGCTTTCTGTCCGACAGCATCATCGCCATTTTTTGCGCCAGATCGTCGCTGTCATTGGGCGTAAAAAGCCAGCCGGTAACGCCGTTTTGCACCTGTTCCGGAATGCCGCCAATACGGGACGCCGCCACAGGCGTTCCGTAAAGGAAGCTTTCGTAGATACTGAGCGGCGCATTGTCGTACCAGCGGCTGGGAACCACACTGAACAGGGCTTCGGCGATCCATTGCGTCAGCGTCTTTCCGGACATGAATCCCGGAAAGTGAATACGCGGCTTCATATGGGGTAAAATACGCTCTTGCAGCCGCTGCACCTCATTGTCATAGCTTCTTCCGATGATATGTAAATCGATGCCATCCGGATTCAGCTTCTGGAATGCATCCACCAGGGTATCGACGCCCTTTTCGTAAGATATTCTGCCGAAATAGACAATATAATTTTTTTTGGGCCAGGTTTTGTCCGGGTCTGTCGTTCTTTCCACCGGATACTGAAGCACCTGAATGCGTCTTTCGCTCCGCTTTTCTCCGGCCCGGCGTCCTTCGCCTTCGCGGCCCTTTCTTCTGTCGCCTTCCTGCCGTCTTTCCACCGGATAGGGCAGCAGGTGAAGCTTCTTTTCAGAAAATCCCCCCTGGGTGAGCATGGTTTTCATGAATTCGCAAGGCACCACCACAGCATCCACCAGATCGTAGATACCGATCAAGCGATGAAGATACATGGCCGCAACCCGAACCGCAGAAGCAGCGGTATGGTTTTTGACGCACCGGTAGCGAAGACCTTGATAATATTGTCCATGGACGCAAAGAGTGCAGGGATTTCCCTGACGCAGCAGCGAATATCCGGGGCAGATCAGGTTGTAATCGCCGATCTGCATCACGATCGGAATGTGGCGTCGTTTAAGCGTATGAAAGATACTGGGTGACATGTAGTTATAAATGTTCAGTACATAGGCGATATCCGCGCCCTGAACGGCACGCAGCAGCCTGTCCAGCTTGATTCTGGCCTCGATGGAATAAGTGCTTCTGTCGAGAAACCGCAGGATGTTGGCCGGAGTAAACCGGATGCTTCCCAAATGCGCCTGCGCCGGATCGCCTGGCGGGTCCAGGAAATAATCCTGATACTCCGACGGCCATGAATGGGCGTAGCGGACACTGAACGGAATGGCCGTATGCCCTCGGGCCGCCAGATATTTCATGGTATTGTAGAGATACGTTTCGGTGCCACCGTTTAGAAAAAAATATTTATTGCAGAACAGAATTTTCATCAGGGTTCTTTCAGTTCTATCCGGAAAAGTCCTGTGCCGTTGAAACCGACATATCCGGATATCGGCTGTCCGGCATTCAGGGCAATGGCGTTGATATTGACGGCGGGAATATCCATCGGAACCTTCTGAAATGAGGCGGCCCCGTCGGTGCTGACAAAAAGCCCCTCCGCAGCCCGGACATCATACCGGATGGCGCCGGCCATCACAACTTCCGGCCGTCCGGGAGCAAAAGCGACGCAATTGACCGCCATTTGTGAAGATGACGGCGCCGGAAGACGGACCTCTTTCCAGGTAGCGCCTCCGTCCTGGGTCGTCAGCACGGTGTTGCCGGCGCACCCTGCCGCCATCCGGGACGGATTGGCGGGATCGGCGGCAAGCCCGAACACAAAAAGGTTGCCATGGGTCATCTGTCGCCACGTACCCGCGCTGTCGATGGATTTATAGATGCCCCCGGATTGGGTAGCGGCAAAAAGCGTGCTGGGATGCCGGGGATCGATCCACAGCGCACCTGCTCCCCGGATATACGGCGCGGTCAACCCATTGTTGGCGGGAAACCAGTCCTTTCCGTCATTGACTGTTTTATACACGCCGTATCCATTGGTGCCCACGTACAGAATGTCGCTGAAAAACGGATCCATCACGATGCTGCCGGCCATTCCGTTCACATAGCCAAGGTGGGGCAATGCCTCGGCAGGTCTGGGAAATCCGATATCACGCCATGTATTTCCGGCGTCACGGGATTCATAGACATATATCCGGCCCTTGTTATCCCAGGGGTTCATCAGCAAAACCACACGGGCTGGATCATTTTCAGAGATTGCGACAGCCTGTGCATGGCCGTCAACAACGCCGTTCATGGAGCGGCGCCAGTGCTGTCCGGCATCTTCGGAGACCATCAGGCCATTGTCCGCCGTACACAGATAAAGTACGGCAGGATGCTTCGGGTCAATCCGGACATCGTTGACGACCGTATTCTGAAGCCCTGCAAATTTTTGCATCCAGTGATCTCCGGCATCCGATGACTGCCAGAGATTCCACCAGTCCGTCATAAACATGGCCTTTTCGTTTCCCGGCATAAAGACCATGTTTTCGACGCCTGTCAGGGTTTGCGTCCAGTTGGCGGGCGCCTGAGGATCCACTTGAAATGACGTTATGGATGCCCAGGTTTTGCCGCCGTCCTGCGATTTGTACAGCCTGTGCGGCCAGTTTTCAGGATGCGACCCTATCAGCACCACATTGGGATTACCCGGCGATACGGCAAGGGACTTGTAGTCTTTGGAAGGTGGCCGTACTGTCACGGGACGATTGTTCCAAGCGCGTGATTGCGGATTCCAGCAAAACAGCCCGGCGGTTTTTTCGAGTCCGTAGAGGACATTGCCGGAAGCGGCAATGTCTTGAATATCGAGCTGCCCCTGGGGCAGTCCTTCCTGTTGGGGAATCCAGCGCCCCTGTTTCAGAAAATAGACGCCGCGGGAAGTCCCCGCATATAAATATCCGTCATAAACCGCCAGCCCGTTGACCTTGCATCCGTCAAGGCCCTGGATATGCCGGGGCGGCGTTTTCAGATCGCTCAGCGGAATCTGATAGACCCCGTGGGTATCGGCAGCAATCCACAAAGACATCCGGGTAAAAAGCAGCACCTGGCTGCCGAAAAAGCGAGATGGATAGCAAATATCGCCGGAAAGCCGCTGCCAGTGATCGCCGACGTTCTGGTAGAGGCCGTCATCCGTGAGCGCCACCACCTGATGCGGTTCGGAAGGATTGACGGTAATGCCGGCCACCGCAAAACCGTTCAGACTCTTTCCGAACAAACTGAAATGGCCGCCGCCGTCCTGGCTTCTGAAAATACCCGCAACATCGGAACCCACATAGACATTTTGTGGCTTGAACGGATCGACCGTGACCGTCGTGAATCTGCCGCCGCCCCCGTAGCCTGCCGGCGACCACACTACCCGAAAAGGCATCGCGCCGGCAGCCGCGGTCCAAATCATCAGTGACGCTGCAATGGCGAAAGATGCCGCGCAACGCAGAAGCGAGTCTTTTCGCTTTGCCATTATTTTTTGAGCTCCTGTTTTGGGTGCAGATTGTAAGATCGCCTGCCGTACAGGGTGGCGCTGTATTGGACAAAGGCATGTTCGACCGGATCGTAGCCTTTCATCCAGACAGTCCCGGAAATAAAATTGGAGTAAATGTTCAGCTTCAGGCTTCCGGCTCTGGCGTTGATCAGCGTGGGCAGCGCCGTTTTCTCGGCGAATTTTTTTCCCTCGTTTCCATACAGTTCCAATGAGCCGGTGTGTTTTAAGAGTTCCGGACTCATAAAGATAAAAAACATGGGTACTTGTTTAATATACGTCTGTTTGATATCGCAGGTGATTTCACTGGCGATAGCCGTCATTTCGGAGTTGTCGGCATTCCAGAAAAAGCTGTTTCTGGAATTTTTTTTGGGAAATCCCTGAATAATGATCTGATATGGATGGGTGCTGTAAGGCGTCGGTGGCATCAATGTCAGCAGCGCCTGTGCGCCGGAAAACGTTTCGTTCATGACGGTTCCGGAAATCTGAAGCAGATATTGTTTGGGAAAATCCGTAGTGTCCAGCAGGGTGTCATCCGCGAACGCCGTGATGGATATCAGGATAGCCGCCATGACAGTAATGATGAAACAGGAGCGATATTTCATAGCGGTCTGCCGGATATATCTGCCTGGCGGGATCGGTGCCAGTTCCAGGCCGTTGAAACGGTCGTGCGGATATCGGTAAAGTCGGGTTTCCAGCCCAGAATGGCATATGCCTGGTCCGGTTTGGCCACCAGGATCGGCGGATCCCCGGGACGTCTGTCCGCAATACGATAATTGACGGGCATTCCGGCAATTTCCTGAGCCGCCTGAATGACTTCCATGACCGAATATCCATGTCCGGTTCCCAGATTGACGCAGAGATTCCGGCGGAAGTCGGTCAGAAATTTCAACGCCAGAACATGCGCGCTTGCCAGGTCGCTGACATGGATATAATCCCGAATCGCGGTCCCGTCCGGCGTTTGGTAATCGGTTCCATAAACGTCGGCATGAGAGCGCTGACCGAGAACCGTCTGGAGTATGATGGGGATCAGATGGGTTTCGGGGTTGTGATCTTCGCCAATCTGTCCGTCCGGATCCGCGCCTGCGGCGTTGAAATACCTCAGGATAGCGTGTTGAATACCGTATGCGTTTCCGTAATCCTGAATGATCTGCTCCATCATGAGCTTGCTGCGGCCATAAGGATTGATAGGCGACTGCGGATGATTTTCAGCAATAGGCACTTCCTGCGGAATACCGTAGGTGGCGCAGGTGCTGGAAAAGATGATACGGCGACAGCCATGACGCCGCATGGCGTTTAAAAGTGAAATGGAGCCGGCTACGTTGTTCTGGTAATATTTGGCCGGGTGTTCCACCGATTCGCCCACATAGGCGAACGCCGCAAAATGAATGACAGCAGCAGGATGGTATTCGGAAAAAACTCGATCCAGCGCCGACGCATCGGTGATATCGCCGGTGATGAGCGGCCCCCATTGTACCGCCCAGGGATGGCCATACACCAGATTGTCCAGGGTGACGGGGACATATCCCCGCGCTGCCAGCGCTTTGCAGGTATGGCTGCCGATATAGCCGGCGCCCCCTGTTACCAGAATAAAATCTGTCATTGCAATGCCTCTTTTCAGAAAAATACGGGAGAAACGGTTCCACGCCGTACTGAATTCTATAAGCGGATTGCATCCCAATATTCAAGAATTTTCTTGATACAACAAGAAAAAACGCCGCCCGAGATGGGATACGGCGTTTATAAGGAGGCGGTAAATCATCGGAGAAATGAAAGAGAAGAGCGATTGCAAAGAGATAATGACAGCCCACCCGCCACAAAAAGGTGGATGGGCCATTTACGGATATATCATCACGATACACATTTTTTCAGGAATGAGGTGCTGCCTTACTCACTTTGCCTTTGATCGGCGGCGCAGGCGCATTGTCAGGACCCATTCCCGGATGACCTGGCATCATGGGGCATCCCATCGGCCCCATCGCCATGATGCCGACAAATCTCTTTCTCTGTTCTGGTGTCAGCTTCGATTTGATATCTTCGACGCTCTGGATGTGCATCATGACAGCTTCGGTTTTCATGGTTTCAATCTGTTTGACCTTGGCCTCCGCAATCTTGATATCCACCGGATCCTGGCTCAGAATATCGCCGAGTTCCACATGCGCAATCTCGATATCCGCTCTCTTTTGGATCATTTCTTTCTGAAACTTTTTCAGGATGGTTCTGACATCTCCGATCTGTTTGTCGTCGAGGCCTAACTGATCAATGGCGTACATGACGTGTCTGGTGTTCCACATGGCCATAGGGCCGTCATGCTTCATTGCCATTCCCATTTCCATCTTGCCGCCCATCTTCATGCCGCCGCCAGGCCCTCTGCCCATTTGCGCGGATGCCGATGCCGCCAGAATACTGCTCAAAAGTACTGCGGTTGCCATAATGACTTTAATGTTTTTCATGTATCATCTCCTGTTGAATGTGAAAAATACCGACATGACCTTTCGTTGCGTTGTCATGTGACAACCAGCTAAAGCAATCACTGTGCCATATCGATAAAAATGCTTAAAAATTAATGTATTCCGGGAAGATGGAGATATCCGGGATTTATTTTTGAGAATGGGACAATTGAATAGTTATTATCCAGAACCCGCAGCACATGGGTATTTATTATGCTGACCTGGCGGCAATGGCCACCCATCCATCCCTGGCATTCACTTCCAGCACGGAAAGACCGACGGACTTCATTTTATCCGTAATCAGGCGTGTGTTGGCCTCGATAATGCCCGAACATATCAGAACAGCACCGGGCGCCAGCACGGAGGATACATCGTTTAACAGCATCAGAACGACTTCTGACAGAATATTGGCGACGACGATCTGGAATTTTCCCGAAACCATGTCTGTAAGGTGACCGCACGCCACCTGGAAGCAGGTGGGATTCACATGATTGAGCCGAAGGTTCTGACGGGCGATCTCACAGGCGACACTGTCGGTATCCACGCCGCATACACCTGACGCCCCCAGTTTGGCCGCAGCGATCATCAGGATGCCTGAACCGGTTCCCACATCCAGAAAGCGGTCGCCTGGCCGGAGATATTCCTGAATCATCCGGATGCAAAGTGATGTTGTGGCATGGGTTCCGGTGCCAAAAGCCATGCCGGGATCGATTTCCAGAACGATTTCACCCGACGTCGGAGTGTATTCCCGCCACGTAGGCTTCACCACGAGTTTGTCGGTAACCTTTTCCGGCCAGAAATAGGCTTTCCAGGATTCCGCCCAGTCTTCATCATCCACCTCCATCAATGAAAGCCGGGTGTCGATGCCGTGATGCTGTTTCATATCCGCAAGAGCTTCTTCGAGATGCCGGACGTTGGCCTCCAGGGTTTCATTAGAGGGCAGATATCCGGTAATCGTGTGATGGCTGGGTTTTGGCAACGCGTCATCCCCCCATCCCTCGACAGGTTCCATATCCGGATCTTCCACCACAACACCAGAGAGCCCCATATCATAAAACAGGTCGCTGATGCGATCGACGGACGTTTCGTCATGCAGGGTCAGCAGTGTGACCGTAGCTGTGGTCCATTTCATACAGATTTCCTTCTGAAGCGTTCTTTGGGAGGGTTGAAATAGCCGTGCGATACGCCTGGAAAATACCGGCGCACCGCCGCGATGGCTTCCGCCATTCCGGCCGGACCGGTATGATCCGCCGCGGCATTCATCGCGCCCAGATACCGGAGGGGATCAAAATTCAGATTTCTCCACTGAATAAAGTGAACAGGATGACGTGTCAGAAAATCCGACAGCGCTTTCATTTCTTCCGGCGTGTCCGTAAAGCCCGGACAGTTCAGATAATTGATGGCCACATGGATGCCGCGTTCAATGGCCAGATCGATACTGGCCAGCACATCCTCGAAGTGATAGCCCCGGGGACGAAAATAGGCTTCATAACAAGACTTCCGGACGCTGTTCATGCTGACGCGCATGCTGTCTATCCCCGCATCTATCAGTTGCATCAGCGCGTTCGTGAGGCTGGCGTTGGTGTTGACGTTGATGGTGCCATCGGATGTCTGCGAGCGTATCCGCCGAACCGCGGGCGCAATAACGGCTGCCGCAAGGAGCGGATCACCTTCGCAGCCCTGTCCGAAACTGACCACCGCAGATTTTACTCTCTGAATGTGATACAGAGCGATTTCCGCGATTTCATCCGGTGTCGGGGTAAAAGATATTCTTTCCTGGCTGTGATGGACATTGCCTTCGGTCTGAAGCGACAGACATCCCAGACACCGGGCGTTACAGTTTTGGGATGAAGGCAGCGGCGCTTCGTATCTGCCCAGAAAAAAATTTTTGCCGGCAGGACAGCCGTATGTCAGAGCGCAGTGTTCCAGATGCGCCCTGAGTCTGTTGCCGGAAAGTTCCTTTCTGAGCCGTTTGACGCCTCGAACAACAGCTTCGGTTTTCATAAACCGCAAATCCTGCCGGGGCTCATCGTCCACCAGGATCACGGCGGAATGAAAAGCGCCGCCGCGCCATCCCACGGCTCCGTATGAAAAGAGCGGAAGCATGACGGCGCCGGGTTTTTCCTGATATGCGCAGTTATGGGATATCACATAGCCCGGAGAATTAAACGCCGCCACCGGAAACAGCGGCATCCCCGGTTCATGAGGGTTTTCGGGAACCGCTTCGATCCGGCCGGTGACCAGATTGTACAGCATGGGGATACGGTCCGGAAGAAACATCAACTCGCTGCCGTAAGGCATTTCCAGGGCATCGGCGGCGTTCAGCGGCGCCAGCAGCGGCCCCTCCATGCCCACAGCCGCATACCCCTCCAGATCGAAAATATTGCCGTGACTGTCTGCGGCCACGGCTGTCAAAAGCGAATGCTCGGCGTGTGACGGCGACCGTAGTGACTTCCGTTTGTGCGCGGATCGCCTCTGTTTGGGTTCGGAGTATGTCACCGGGTTTAGTATCCTCCTGAATAAACGGCCTGCCGGGCACTGGCTGCAGCCTGAAGCACTCCCACATGACCATCCACATAATCAAAAATCTGCGCCTGAGCCTTGCCGGGTGACGGACGCAGCACCCGTCCGATGTATTGCAGCACTCTGCCGCTGAAACGTACCGGTGTCGTCAAAAAAAGTGTGGACAGATTCGGGCAATCGAAGCCTTCCCCGATCAACTGCCCGGTGGCGATGAGTACCCGGACATCGCCTTCGGACAGCCGTTTCAGTATCTCGGCGCGTTCCCGGATATCCACATCGCCGGTTAAAACCTCGGCTGCGATTTTATAGCGATATGTCAGAATGGCTTTCAGCGTTTCACAATGATGTTTTCTGTCGGACAGAACCAGGCATATCCCATCCGCTTTTTCCGCTTCCGTTGCAACATCCGCGGCGATCATATGATTGCGCCGGTCATCCGCCGTGAGTTCGGCCAGCATCTTGCTGTACGAGGTTGTCGGGTCATGATACGGCCTGAATTCCGTCTGCCGTATCATAACCTTGGCATCCAATATGTCGCCGGCCGCCACCAGCGCTTTTTTGTCGATGGCGTACTGAATATCACCCAGATGCCAGAATATCAGGTTGGACAGATTATCACGACGCCACGGGGTTGCCGAAAGCCCCAGCATATATTGTGCGTCGAAAAAACTGACCGCTTCTGTAAAGGTGCGGCTGGGACAGCGGTGGCATTCATCCACGATCAGAAACCCGATCTGCGGTGATATTTCCGCCGCACATTTATAAAGCGACTGCACCAGCGCCACCGTGATTTCGGCGCCGACTTTCTTCTTCCCTCCGCCGATCATGCCGATATCCGCCGCTTCGATGCCCAGAAACGTTTCAAGACGCTGGACCCACTGGGTGGCCAGTTCCCGTGTGTGAACGATGATCAGAGCGGACTGACGCCGCATGGCGATCATAGCAATGGCCATGATGGTTTTACCGGATCCGGTGGGCGCAGCCAGCGTCCCGAAATGCTTTTCTTGCAGTGCATTGACCGCAGCGTCCTGAAAAGGTTTTAATGCGCCACTGAACGTGAAATTGACAGGTGGCAGGGTTCTTCGGCGATCCTCAATGACATATGCAATGTCGTACTGCCGGCAGCTTCGAATCAGACGGCCCATATATCCCCGCGGTATCCGAAGATCGCCGGAATCCGTCCGGCTGTAAAAGCAGAGCGTCTTGGGGGTCTGCTGATTCCATCGGCCCATCCGGTTGTTTTCAATCCATTTGGGATTCGGAATTTCAAGCGTTGACGTCAACAGCCTGTCCAGCACCGGTGGAACAAAAGTCATCTGAATATCTCTGCCGAGAATGATATGCACCGGTGTTATGGACGGCATGGCGCAGTGATGGAAAGCAGCCCGGCCTGTTTCTTGACGCGCAAAAGCCCCGGGCTGTTGTGAAAGTACATCAGGGAAGAGCTGCAGCCTGACGCCATAAAAATTTCCTCTATCACGTCAAAGAGAACCTGGTGATCCGGCCACGTAAAATACTGTTTGCGCATCTTGAGGGATTCCCACTGCTCTGTAATTTCGGGGTTTCTGGAAAACACGCTGGCAGCGGCAGCGTCGCACAGGAACATTTCACAGCCGATCGGTTTGATTCGCCACAGGCATCCGTCGGCCCCCAGATACACGCATTTACTGCCGGCGCCGGGAGCGTAAAGGACGGACAAAAGAGCATTGAGGTCATCGGGCGATGAAAACAGAGCGTTGATCACGACATCCGCAAAGAACGTAATGATGCCTTCCTTCTGGCAACATGCACTGAGCCTGTTTCGGTAGCATTTCTGTGTGCAGGTTTCCGCAAAAAAAGCGCGCAGAAAGATATCGACCTCGTTCCGGAAGGACAGATATTCAGCGCATCGGGTCTTCAGCGCTTCAATGGCATCGGCGGAGAGCTCTCGCAGATGTTCTGTTACCATCGAAACAGCGTCATACTGCTCCTGCTGATAGGAGCTGATGGCGTTCAGTGGCTGCATTCTCCGTCTGGCCCATGACCGGAACATGTGAAATCCATATTGAATTCAATGAGCCTGTTGGTTTTAATCCGTTCGAGATTTTCAGACACCGTTCCTTCGGAGGCCCTGTACACCTTGATACCGGCATCCAGAAGTTTCTGAAGAGCCCCCTTACCGATACCGCCCACCACAATGGCGTCCGCCGGTGTTCCATTCAGCGCCTTCAGCGGCTGGCACTGTCCGTGAACATGATCCCGGTCCGGGTTGACAACGGTTTCAAAGGTACTGGTTTCGGTATCTGCAACAATAAAAAACACCGCTGAACCAAAATGGTTGTAAACGGTGCTTTCCAGACCAAAATTCTGCTGAGTTGGAAATGCGACTTTCATGATGTATCCTTAATTGTAAATAATGGAAGAATGCTACGGTAGAGCGATCTCCGCCCGAACCTGTTGGCTATTCATAACAGTATTGTGAAAATGTATCAACAATTCTCGTTTACGACTGCCCGGACACCCATTTCAGCGCCCGGCCCAACAATCGTCAAAACACGAGGAAGTTTTTTGACGGTTCAGAGGATATAAGACAGACCATCGCATTGAGTGATCTTCCTCCCAAACGTCTGTTTTGCGAAAAATGGGAAAATATGCTAATGGGGTTCTTCAGATTTGTTCAGGTTGGATCGCAGCGATGCCATTGCCAACGGGCAGGGAATAAGCGGATACCCAATATAAAAAGGAGAATCGTTTCATGCAAATCAACAGACATATCCATGCATTCTGGGCAACAGCCATCTGTATTATCGCCGCGCTCGTGCTGAATGCGTGCGGCGGCAGACTCTTCACTTACAAGGGCGACACGGTTACCCGGAAAAACATGAAAGTGACGCTTCAGGACGGAGAGCAGAAAGGGGAATGGAAAACCGATGAACTGGCGGTATTTTATCATTACGAAAAAGCCTCCGATACGCTGAAAATGTCAGGAAATGTAACACTGCTTGCCGGAGCGACAGCATTCAATATTGTCAAACAGCTTTCAGTGTATTTACTGTTTCTAGACGCCAATGGCATGGTGCTGGATGATCCACAGATCTTTTCATCCGGAAATTTCCAGGATTACAGCATGCTTTCCAGAACATTCGACAAATCGCTCATCATACCCCAGGGAACGCAGTCGATTTCGTTCGCTTACACAGGTGAACTCTTTAATTCTGGAACAGGGGGACAGACCGGCTGCAACATCTCGAATTCACCCAAATGATTCTTTTTCCCCCCGGTGATGTTTACGCTCCTTTTTCCAGAGAATTTCTTTTTTCTGCCCCTTGCCTTTTGAAACCGGCCGGGTTCCTTTTTCGATATCCAGAATGAAACTGCCGGGTGTTGCAGGTTTCAGGGGCGGCGGCGCGGCTTCACGAACAGTACCCTTTTCTGGAGACAGCGCCGGCCCGGTAAAACATCCCGCGGGAATATAACCGGCAGTAAAGATATGGATTCCGGCATGATAAAAGATAACACCCTGTTCCATGGATTTCTGACAGTGAACCGTCAGAAGAACCGGTTTAGGATCGCTTCGTTTTCCGATCCGAAGCGCCATATCCTTGTCTGAAGACAAAACAACCCAGGGATCGGCGGCAGGCGCCATACCCTTTTCGAGAACGTGTGCATAGGCTTTCCGGCGCACGCATCCATACAGCAGCTTTGGAAGATTTATTGCCACTGTTCGTTTGGGAAGTTGGCTGCGATCTGTGGCGCGGATACGATTGCCGCTGATTTCAAGAGGAACACCCGGCATTGTCATCAGAATTTCATGAATATAAGACTCCCGGACAAAACGCCAGTCTTGTTCTTCACACACTGCTTTCAGGAGCCTATCCACAGAAACAAATCCTTCGGGATCCAGGATCAGGCCCAATTCATCCGGCCTTCTTCCAAGTACATATGTTAAAAATTTTACAAGCTGATCAGAAACCCTGTGGTGCTTCATAGCTCACGGATATCTCTAAAAACATTATTTATATCAACACGATAAACCATTATCGATGTATTCAGGTTTATCAAAAAGGAATCAACTGCCCATGATCGTAACTATATCATCGGATGATCTGCAAAGTAAACCCTGCGACATTCTGGTCATCCCTGTTTGTGAGGATGCGGATATCTATCCCGCAGACTTTATTCCGGAACTGATGCAACAGGCCAGAGCCCTCAAAGAGTTCAACGGCGCGGACGGCGACAGAATTGTTTTTTACGCGCCGTCCGGAATTCAGGCGGCTCAGATCATGTTTGTCGGGCTAGGCCCCAAAGGCGGACTGGATGCCGAATCTTTCCGGAAAGCCTGCGGCGCGGCTGTCAAAAAATGCATTCAGAAAGAAATGTCGACAGCGTGTTTTGTGATTCCTGATGCGAACGATCTGCCCATTGGATGTGATGAACGACTGAAAGCCATGATCGAAGGCGCATACCTGGGAAATTATCAGTATGACCTGTTCAAAAATCCCAAACATTCATCCCTCGAAACCCTGATATTTTCAGTGCCGACTGCCATGTTATCCCGGGCAGACGATCTATCACGGAAGGTCACGGCCATTTGCGACGGCGTTATTCTGGCTCGCCAATGGGTCACCACCCCGCCCAATCTGAAACGGCCCGAACAATTCGCCGAAATGATAACCTCTTTGGCGCAAGCGCAGCACCTTCATATCGAAACACTGGATCACACGGAGCTCAGAGAAAAAGGGTTCGGAGCGCTTCTCGCGGTGGCTGCAGGCAGCGATGTCAGCGCCCGCATGGTAATACTGGAACATCGGCCACCCCGCTTTCAGAAAACCATCGCCCTGGCAGGCAAAGGCGTTACTTTCGATTCCGGCGGCATCAACCTGAAGCAGCCTATCTCTCTCGAAGACATGAAAATGGACATGGCCGGCGCTGCGGCGGTAGCTGCAACGCTGATCACCGCCGCCCGGCTGAACCTGCCCGTCCGATTGATCGGAGCGCTTCCGATTGTAGAAAACATGCCGTCCGGCACAGCAACCCGGCCCGGAGACGTTGTGAAAAGTTTCTCCGGGAAAACCATCGAAATCGGCAACACAGACGCTGAAGGCAGGCTGATTCTGGCGGATACTCTGTCCTACATCATTCAGACCTGCACCCCCGATGTGGTGATGGATCTGGCGACATTGACCGGCGCCTGTGTGATCGGACTCGGAGAAAAAATCGCCGGCGTATTTTCATACGATAACGCCCTGGCGGGATCTCTGGTGACATCCGGTCACAACACGTTCGAACGCTGCTGGCAAATGCCGCTCCCGGAAGATTACAAGGATTATTTAAAAAGCGAAATTGCGGATATCTGCAACAAGAGTCATTCCAAGTGGGGGGGCGCCATTACCGCAGCGCTGTTTCTGTCTGAATTCACGCAAAACACCCGATGGGCGCACATCGATATCGCAGGGCCTGCGTTCATTAAAAAAGACACACCCTATTGCATTGCAGGCGGAACCGGTTTCGGCGTCCGTCTGCTGTGTGACTGGCTTGAAAAAGAAGCGGAAAATCAGGGCTGTTCATGACAGCTCTGCAAGCGCTCTCTTGACGGAACGTCTGTTATCGGACGATACACTCCTTGACCCGTTTCTCTGCAATACGCTGAAAGCGCTGAAGCTCATTTTCTGTGACATCCCAGTCCGTTTTTTCAAAAAACGCCGGGTCCAGCACGTGAGAGGGTCTGCACCGCTGTAACGCATAGCGGTCAGCCCCTGCAATCAACTCGCAGATACCCTCCACCACAGCCTCAGTAACCAGCGGACGGATACAGGTCGTCCTGAACTCATGAGCGATACCGGAAGTCAGAATCAACCGGATGCTGGTTTTAATGACTTCCGGCTGACCGTCTTTCTGGATAAAACGGAGATAGTTTTCAGGCGTTGTCTTGACATCCATGGCCACATAATCCACCAGATTTTCATCGATGAGACGCTCTAAAACATCCGGCCGGCTGCCGTTGGTATCCATTTTGATGGCATATCCTGTCGCCCGGATTTTTCTGCAGACCTCCATCACTTCCGGATGAAGACACGGCTCACCACCCGTAATGACCACCCCTTCCAAAAAGGTCTTACGCTGTCTGAGAAAATCCCAGACAACGTCTTCCGGCCAGGCTTCCACCACCTGTCCCCTGGCCAGCTCCGGATTATGGCAGTAAGGGCAACGGAAATTGCATCCAGGAAAGAAAAGAACACAACTTATCCTGCCGGGATAATCAATCAGTGAATTTTTCTGAAGCCCTCCAAAAATCATCGGTCAAAGTCCCGCGGCGGCCTGGCAGGATGGCGCACTCTGCACAGAGGATTCCACAAACGTCGGAATGCCTGAAGGAAGCGCCGGGACTTCGCTGCGGTCTGATACCGGCAGATCCAGGCTGAATGTTTTGCGAATGGCAAATTCAGCCTGTTTACCATTATTCCACTGCTTAACAGGTCGCAGATAACCCACCACACGCGAATAGACCTCGGTTTCCTGGCCACAGACGGCGCACAGAGGCTGCTCGCCGGCAATGTACCCGTGCGCTGGACATACGCTGAACGTCGGCGTCAGTGTAAAATAGGGAAGATGAAACCCGTCAGCCACCTTACGGATCAGGTGCTTGACCATTTCAATATCCTCCACCTGCTCTCCCAGGAAAAAATGCAGCACCGTTCCGCCCGTATATCGGGTTTGAAGTTTGTCCTGAAGCAGAAGCGTTTCAAAAATATCACGGGTATAATTGACCGGAAGCTGGGTGGAATTGGTGTAAAACGGCGCTGCGCCATTTTGATATTCCGGTTCGTTGGCGCAGAGGATGTCCGGATAGCGTTTTTTGTCCAGCATGGCCAGACGATAGGAAGTCCCTTCCGCGGGAGTCGCTTCCAGATTGAACACATCCCCGGTTTTCTCCTGAATATCGGAAATCATGGTGCGCAGATGCTCCATCACCTCAAGTGCAAACGCCTGCCCCGTTTCGGTGACAATACCTTCGCCCAGAAAATTCATACAGGCTTCATTCATTCCAATGACGCCGATCGTGGAAAAGTGGTTTTTCCAGTAAAGTCCTGTCCGGCTTTTGATATCCCGCAAATAAAATTTCGAATAGGGATAAAGATTTTTATCCGTAAACTTTTCAAGGACTTTTCGTTTAATATTCAGGCTGTCAATCGCCAGATGCACCTGCATGGACAATCTGTCCAGAAAATCCGCCTTGTCTTTGGCCAGATATCCGATTCTGGGAAGATTGACAGTGACAACGCCTATGGAACCGGTCAAGGGGTTGGCTCCGAAAAGCCCTCCGCCTCGTTTCAGCAGCTCCCGGTTATCGAGCCGCAAGCGGCAGCACATGGATCTGGCGTCTTCCGGAGACATGTCGGAATTGACAAAATTGGAAAAATAGGGAATTCCGTACTTTCCCGTCATTTTCCAGATCATTTCCAGATTGGGGTTGTCCCAGTCAAAATCCGCGGTAATGTTATATGTGGGGATGGGAAAGGTAAAGACCCTGCCTCTGGCGTCTCCCTCCATCATGACTTCGGCAAACGCCCGGTTGATGAGATTCATCTCTTCCTGAAAATCTCCATACGTCTCTTCTCTTTCTGCGCCTCCCACCACAACGGCTGCATCCCTGAGCGTGGAAGGCGCCTGAAGGTCCAGAGTGATATTGGTAAACGGCGTCTGAAATCCCACACGGGTCGGAATATTGATATTGAATACAAACTCCTGAATCGCCTGCTTGACCTCGACATAATCCAGATCATCATACCGGACAAATGGCGACAACAGCGTATCGAAGCTGGAAATAGCCTGTGCGCCTGCGGCCTCACCCTGAAGGGTATAGAAAAAATTGACAATCTGTCCCAGCGCGGAGCGCAGGTGCTTGGGAGGCGCACTTTCCACCTTCCCTTCAACGCCTTTGAAGCCGGATTTCAGCAGGTCCATGAGATCCCACCCCACGCAATACACCGAAAGCAGGCTGAGATCATGAATGTGCAAATCGCCATTTTTATGAGCCGCACGGATTTCGGGCGGATAAATGCGGTTGAGCCAGTACTCCGTCGTGACATCGGAAGAAATGTAATTATTCAGCCCTTGAAGCGAATAGCACATATTGCTGTTTTCCTTGATCTTCCAGTCCAGTTTCTGGATATAATGCTCCACAAGATCGATACTGGATTTTGTAGAAATGCTGCGAATCTGGGCATGCTGTTCCCGGTACAGGATATATGCCTTGGCGGTTTTATGAAACGGAGAATCCAGCAGCATCCGCTCTACGATATCCTGAATTTCTTCAACATCTGGAAGCGGCCCCAGCCGCAGATCATGGGCCAGCGTCAATACACGCAACGTCAGTTTTCTGGCTTCGCGTGCATCAAATTCACCGGTGGCTTTTCCTGCTTTTGCTATGGCCGTTGTAATCTTGGACGAATCAAATTCGACAATTCTGCCATCGCGTTTTTTGATCGTATCAAACATGAACTCACCTCATCGTTGATCCAGAACGCATCACTATGAAACATTGTCGTCTGGAATGTAAGCATATCCGGAACGTGCATTCACTCGTTCATCCGTCAATTGAGGATATCCACAATATCCACAAGATATTCATCGTATCTTTATTATAAGATTATTACAACATATGGTGACGTGTCAACATTATTGTCAATATATTGTGCTTCAAAGAACATCGATATGCGGTTTCATGGCATAACTGTTTCAAATAAATATTGAAAAAATATCGTTTTTGTATGAAAGTGACAGCAAGCTGAACTTGCTCCAGATTGGGAACATCGACTGTAAAGATTTGGCGGTAAGACGCGCTGGTTCTGATGGTTTCATAGTGAACATCAACAGAGGCACCACCCAGAGGTTATCAACTTCATGCTGAGAACAGCCATTTATCCGGGTTCTTTCGATCCCGTAACCAACGGACATCTGGACATTATTGAAAGAGGGCTCACGCTTTTTGACGGCATCACCGTAGCGATTCTCCACAATCCTGCCAAAAAATATCTGTTTACCGTCGAAGAACGTATCGGAATGCTCGAAGAAAGTCTGAAGAAATTTTCCGGAGTCAGTATCGAAGCCTTTGATGGACTTCTGGTGGACTATGCGGTTCAAAAAAACGCCCAGGCTATCCTGAGAGGAATGCGCGCGGTCTCGGATTTTGAATATGAATTTCAAATGGCTTTGATGAACCGAAGACTCAATCGTGATGTTCAGACGGTTTTTTTAATGACAGGACTTCGCTGGATTTTCACCAGTTCCTCCATTATTAAGGAAGCCGCCTGTTTCGGAGGCAACATCAACGGAATGGTGCCCCCTGTCGTTCAACAAAAGCTGAAAGAAAAGTTCAAACAATAGCAAAAACCTGCAAGGTGACTCTGACATTACGCTCCCTCACATTATTTCACACAGTGGAACAAACCGTTTTGCGTCACCGGATGTTTCAGAAAGGTGACACCGTACTGGCAGGCATATCCGGAGGTCCGGATTCTGTAGCGCTTCTGTACGTTCTGTTGCATCTGGCGCCGCGGTGGGATCTGCGCATCGGCGTCGCACATCTGAATCACTGTCTGAGGGGCTCAGAGGCGGATAAAGACGCGGATTTCGTGACGGAACTGGCTGCCCGCCTGAACCTTCCCTGCTATCAGGACCGGATAAATGTTCAGGAATACCAGACATCCCGACACACTTGCCTTGAAGACGCCGCACGACAGGTACGCTACGGATTTCTGGATCGAATCCGGCGTCAGCATGGGTACCATAAAACAGCGCTGGGACATCACAGCGGCGACAACGCCGAACTGATGCTGATGTTTCTGTTCAGGGGCAGTGGACTTTCCGGTTTATCAGGAATTCCGCCGGTTCGAAGCGGTCATATTGTCCGTCCCCTGCTCTATGTCTCCCGCGAAGATATCATGACGTTTTTAAAATATAACGGCATTTCCTTTTGCACAGACACATCCAACAGCAGCAGCGCCTTTTTGAGAAACCGGATTCGGCACGAAATCATTCCTCATATCCAGGAGGTCTGCAATCCGAAAATTATTGAGACCCTGAACCGGCTCTCCGAAATCATTCGTTCCGAAAATGAATGGATCCAGGATGCGATTCATCCTCTGTATAAGAAAGCACTGGTTCGCACTGCTGCGCACAAAGTCATCCTGTCCGCACCGGTTCTGCAATCATATCCCGAAGCGGTACTGCGCCGGATCATCCGCATGGCTGTTGAAAATATCCGGGGAAACCTGAAAAGAATATCATTTTCCCATATTGAATCCGCCATCCACATGGTAACGGGTTCTTCGTGTTCAGGGGTATCGGTGCTGCCGGACGGAATTCGGATTCAACGGGAAGCGGCGTATGTGTCCGTTTTTCAGACAGACCCCCTTCAAAGGCGTCGATATCACGAAATATGCGCTACTCCACCAAAATCGTTTTATCACGAAATTCCCCGGCCTTCGGGGCAGACTTCCTTGATCGTTTCAGAAATCGGCATGACCGTGACATTCACGGAAATATCTCTTGCCTCCCAGAAACCGGGCGCTCATTTTTCCGGAAAACTCGTACGGATGGATATCGATAAGCTGGAGTTTCCGCTGGTACTGCGCAATATCCGGCCCGGAGACCGTTTTACGCCATCCGGAATGACCGGCAGTCAGAAGATAAAAAAATATTTTATCGATCATAAAATCACTCGTATGGCCCGCAGACTATCTCCGGTGCTTCTGAGTCATGATCGCATCATCTGGCTGGTAGGGCATAGAATCGGCGATGATGTTTCGGTAACCCCGGCAACCCGGACGGTTCTGCAAATTGATATCGAGCAACCGGCAACAGATTCTCGTCCGGATGGAGACTAAAAAATCACTGTGTATTGAACTCACTGAAAAACTTTGATATTCGGTTTTCCACGTTTGCTATTCCGCCTTGACGAAACTTCAATGCCAATATCAGCGCTTGCATAACCTGTAAAAATGCTTAAAATAAAAAAATTACCTGATGTGTTCCGGCTTTTGGGTCCAGCAGCATCCGCCATAACGGTTTCATTCTGCGCCCGTTCTTTTCCGTGAAAAGAAATAGAGATCAGCCGCCAAGCAACCCCTAACAGCCTGGAAAAAACCATCACTTTATTGCAACAGGAGGAGATTCCTTTTGAACCCGTTTTATAAAAATCTGGCGTTATGGCTGGTGATTACCCTGATGATGATCATGCTGTACAATCTTTTCAACCAGCAGCATGTCACAGAGACCAATATCAGCTATACAGAATTCCTTTCACTGGTGGAGGACGGCCGCATTACCGACGTGGTCATGCAGGGACAGGAACTGTATGTGACAGATACCAATCATGCCCGCTTCAAGGTATATGCGCCCCAGGATAACGAGTTGATCAGCATCCTGAGGAAGAAAGGCGTAACCATCAACGCCAGACCTCCGGCGGAATCTCCCTGGTATATGTCCCTTTTGATATCCTGGCTTCCCATGATCGTTCTGATCGGCGTATGGATTTTTTTCATGCGGCAGATGCAGTCCGGCGGCGGCAAAGCCATGTCTTTCGGGAAAAGCCGCGCCAAACTGATGTCGGACCAGTCCGAAAAAGTCACGTTTGAAGATGTGGCCGGCATTGATGAAGCAAAAGAAGAACTGGGCGAAATCGTCGAGTTTCTGAGAGAGCCCAAAAAATTCACACGGCTCGGAGGACGCATTCCCAAGGGGGTGTTGCTGATGGGATCTCCAGGAACCGGTAAAACCCTACTGGCCAGAGCCATTGCCGGGGAGGCCGGTGTCCCGTTTTTCAGCATCAGCGGTTCTGATTTTGTCGAAATGTTTGTCGGCGTCGGTGCATCCCGCGTGCGCGATTTGTTTGTCCAGGGAAAAAAGAATGCTCCCTGCATCATCTTTATTGATGAAATTGACGCTGTCGGCAGACACCGCGGAGCAGGACTCGGCGGTGGCCATGACGAACGGGAGCAGACATTAAATCAGCTTCTGGTGGAAATGGACGGTTTCGAGTCCAACGAAGGCGTTATTCTGATTTCCGCCACCAACCGCCCGGATGTTTTAGACCCGGCGCTGCTGCGTCCCGGACGTTTTGACCGGCAGGTGGTCGTGGCGCTTCCCGATATTAAGGGCCGGGAACAGATTCTTCGTGTCCATATGAAAAAATCTCCGATCGATCCGGAAGTGGATACGGTAACACTTGCCAAAGGAACGCCAGGGTTTTCCGGGGCGGATCTGGAGAATCTGGTCAACGAGGCAGCGCTCCTGGCCGCCAAAAGAAACAAGGAAAAAGTTGACATGACAGACCTGGATGACGCCAAAGACAAAGTGTATATGGGGCTGGAACGAAAATCCAAGGTCGTTCGGGAAGAAGATCGCAAAACCACCGCGTATCATGAAGCCGGCCATGCACTGGTAGCCAGGTTTTTGCCAGGGACGCATGCCGTCAATAAAATCACCATTATTCCCAGAGGCAGGGCCGCCGGTATCACCTGGTTTTTACCGGAAGAGCAGGATTTCCGTTATAAAGATCAACTGGAAAGCGAGCTCTCTGTTGCGTTCGGCGGCAGAGCTGCTGAAGAGCTGATTTTCAACCGCATCAGCACGGGCGCTTCCAACGATATCAAACAAGCTACCGAGCTTGCTCAGAAAATGGTGCGCGCCTGGGGGATGAGTGAAGCGCTGGGGCCGCTTTCCTACGCCAAAAACGAAGAACAGATTTTTCTGGGAAGGGAAATCGCTCAGCACCGGGATTATTCCGAAGAGACCGCCCAGTGCATTGATAAGGAAATCAGTACGCTGATTCGCACCAGTTATGACAGATCCAAACAGGTGCTTCAGGAAAATGTGGAAATTCTGCACCAGCTTGCCGCACAGCTCCTTGAAAAGGAAACGGTCATGGGCGCGGAACTGGATGCAATTATCCGCGCCGCTCGTCCAGACTTTCAGTTTCCATCCAATCCGCCTGCAGAAGAGGAAGCCGTGGAAGTCGTGGAACCCAAGGAAGCTTAGAATGACAAAATCCTACGACATCTGCTGGGGCAGACACCGCCTTCAGCTCGGGAAACGCACCTGCGTCATGGGGATACTGAACGTCACTCCAGACTCTTTTTCGGACGGCGGCAGCCATTTTACAACGGAACAGGCCGTGGCCCACGCCGAAAAGTTAATTGGAGACGGTGCCGATATCCTTGATGTGGGCGGAGAATCCACGCGCCCATTTTCCGATGCCGTATCCGAAGCCGAAGAAATACGGCGTGTGATACCTGTCATCGAAGCCGTCGCAAAACGATCATCCATACCTATCTCAATTGACACCATGAAAGCCGCTGTCGCAAAACGGGCGATCGAGGCAGGTGCATCCATTATCAACGATATCGGCGCGCTGCGACTCGACCCGCATATGGCCGAAGTCGCTGCTGAAACCGGTGTTCCCGTCATTTTGATGCACATGCTGGGAACACCCAAAACCATGCAGGCATCACCGCATTACGAAAATCTGCTGACCGACATCAAAATTTTTTTAGCCGACAGCATCTCAAACGCTGTCCGTCATGGGATTGAACGGTCACGCATCATCATCGATCCAGGTATCGGTTTTGGTAAAACTGTCGCCCATAACCTGACACTGATACGTTGTCTGGATGCTTTTGAATCTCTGGATGCACCGATTCTTATCGGTCCATCCCGTAAGGCCTTCATTCGAAACCTGCTCAAAACTGAATTTCCGGAAACATCTTCAGCTCCGAACTCCGCAGACATGGAGCGGATTGAAACTGGAACCCAGGCGATTGTGGCCGCCAGCATTCTGGGCGGCGCTCATATTATCCGGGTACATGATGTCGCCAGAACGGCTGCCACCATCCGAATTCTGGATGCTTTGAAAGGAGATTTTGATGCTTCTTGTGATTGATGTCGGCAATACCAACATCGTGCTGGGTGTATATCAAAATGACCTGCTGATTAAAAACTGGCGGATTAGAACCGAACGCAATATCACAGAAGACGAATTTCATATCCTGGCTCACAATCTCTTTCAAGGCAGCCAGATTCATTCTCACCATATTGACAGAACCATCATTTCCTGCGTTGTTCCCCCACTGGTCAACATCCTGGATGCCTTCTGCCAAAAATATCTCCATCATACCCCGGTATGGGTGGATGCACGCTCATTTACAGGAATGCCGATTCTTTATACCAACCCCGGAGAAGTCGGTGCAGACCGGATAGTCAACGCAGTCGCCGCCTATCACAAATACCGCACAAGCCTTATCATCATCGACTTTGGAACCGCCACGACATTCGACGTTGTTTCCGAAAAAGGAGAATATCTCGGCGGCGCCATCACCCCAGGTATCATGATCTCAGCTGAGGCGCTGTTCAAAAACGCATCCAAACTGCCTCGGGTCGAAATTTTCACAGCGCCTCCCCGGGTTATCGGTAAAGACACAGCCAGCAGTATTCAATCGGGCATCATCTACGGATATGCCGGACTGGTGGATGGCATGGTCGTGCGATTAAAAGAAGAGATGGGCGCTTCCCCCCGAATTATTGCTACAGGCGGCTTATCGGTTCTGATGGCAGGGGTTTCCAGAACCATCGAAGCTGTTGAATCAGACCTCACACTTGAAGGACTGCTCATCATCAGCCACCAGATGAGCCATCAATAAATCAGAGGCCCATCTGGATTTCTATCCGGCGGATCTCCTCTAAAAGCAGCCGCCTTTCTTCCTCGGAAAGCTTTTCTTCTGACAGCCTGCGAGTCAAACCCAGCAATATCATCTCGAGCCGGTAATCAGTACATGTATAAGTCATCGCCGCCTGAACTATCCCCTGCCAATTTTTTCCAGAGATTCCATAAAAATACTGTAAAACGCCTGATGATCCTCTATCGACCGACGGATAATCTTTACCATTTCGTTTAAATCTTTTACATGAATTACAACATTTACACTGCTGTTAAACGCCGCCATTTTATCCATAGTGCGAATATGCGAGCGCTTACTCATCAACACCACAAACATATGACGCCGCGTTGACATGTTCAGACCATTGAGATATGTCAGCACGGGATTGTCGTTCGGGTCCGTGCATCCAAAGAACTCATTGAGAATTATCATGTCATAGGCCTGGAAACGCATTTTTTTAAGCGCATCTGCAATAGCGGTAGATACCGTGACATGATATCCCAGATATTTGAGAGAAGACTGTATCCGGGGAATAACCGCAATCTCGGATTCACATATCAAAGCAGTTTTGGCTTCGGAATCCAGCGACTCCAGGAAAATTTCGCCGCCATCATAATCGCTGGCATCCTTATCACCTGTCTGCAAGATATTATTATTCTGAAAGCCCAGCGGAGACGCTGCGTTGACATCCGATCGGAATCCGCTGTCCATTGCCAGTTTCCGCGTCCGGGTATCCAGCGTCAATTTAAACTTGCAGCGAGGGCATGGAATAAACACCACCTGCTCTACAGGCAGCTTTTCATCTGGAATCTTGAACTTTCCCTGACACTGGCTGCAGACAACCTCCATAAAAAATACCCCCCTTTTTTCTGGAATTACAACTTTGATGGCTTCGTAACGAGTCGATTTTCAGACGGATTTGTGTTTCTGCCATACTGTGTATCCACTTCGAGATGTTCTATATCAGTGGTCGCTTCCCCGCGGCCGCTTTTTACCATATCGATACCGCGGCCCACAACGGCTTTCCGGGATGCATATGCCATGGCGGTCTCTTCTGAAATCTGGCCCTGCCCAAACAATTTGACAATGTAATTGTCGAATGTGATCATGCCGAAGGCGCTCCCTGTCTGAATAATTTCATAAAAGGTTTTCCCCTCGGATTCTCCGTTTAATATCGAATCCTTGACCCGCAGATTGGTGCCCATGATTTCAAACGCTGCAACTCTTCCGCCGCCGGTTTTAGGAAGCAGCCTCTGACATGCAATCCAGCGAATGGTATCGGCCAGACGAATTCGGATCTGATTTTCTTCTTCGGTATTGAACATGCCCAAAACACGATTGATGGTCTGACCGGCATCCACGGTATGGAGGGTACTTAACACTAAATGACCGGTTTCAGCAGCACTCATGGCGATTTCAACCGTTTCCCGATCCCGCATTTCACCCACCATTATCACTTTGGGGGCCTGACGCAGTGCTGCCCGGATGCCGCTGGCAAATGTATCGAAATCTGTTCCCATTTCCCGCTGATTGAATGTGGCTTTCTTGTGCGAATGCTGAAATTCGACCGGATCTTCCAGGGTAACGATATGAACCGGGTAACTTTCATTGATCGCGTCTAAAACAGCGGCCAGTGAGGTAGATTTACCGCTTCCGGTAGCACCTGTTACCAGAATGATACCATTTTTCTCTTTTGCCATTTTTATAAAAGGTTCGGGTAAATCCAGCCCGCTACAGGTTGGAATTCTGGTTTCCAGCTTTCGCAGGACAACTGAGTATTTCCGTTGCTGGGAAAAAATATTGACCCTGAACCGGGCCTTGCCCGGAAGCTCATAGGACAAATCACAGGAGCCTTCCCGGAGCAGATTCTCCGTCAGGCGTCGATCCTTGTTGATCAGATTCAGCGCCATAATCTCGGTCTGAAATGGCGTCAATTCATCAAAAGGGGGGTCCATTTCGACTTTTTTCAAAATCCCGGAACTTTCCACCTGAAACGGCTTACCGACTGTCATGTTTAAATCGGATACATTTCTGTCAACTTCCAGCATCCGGTTCAGAATATAATCACATTCCTGTTTTCGCATCACTTTCTCCGAAAAAATCAGGCTTCGGTAAAATCCGACGGCGGTGTTTTGAGCATCGGTCTGAATTTCCCCTTGTCATTGGCCTTGGCATAGGCGTCTTCTGCGGAAACCATCCCTTTATTCAGGAGATCCAGAATGCAGTCATCCAGAAGCTGCATGCCAAAACGCTTGCCGGTCTGGATAGATGACGGTATTTGAAAGGTCTTTCCTTCGCGTATCAGATTCCGGACGGCAGGGGTGGCAATCATGATTTCCAGCGCCGCGCATCGGCCTTTCTTGTCAATCCGCTTGAAGAGTACCTGTGCGATCACAGCCCTCAGACCATCCGCCAGCGTGGAACGAATCTGTTCCTGCTGATTGGCGGGAAATACCTCGATGACCCGGTCAACGGTTTTGGCGGCACTGGAGGTATGCAGTGTTCCGAACACCAGATGTCCGGTGGATGCGGCTTCAATAGCCAGTGAAATGGTTTCCAGATCACGCAGTTCTCCCACCAGAATGATATCCGGGTCTTCACGGAGCGCTCCTCTCAACGCAGCACTGAATGTCCGGGTATGCAGCCCGACTTCCCGGTGATTGACAATGCAGCCCTGACTCTGATGTACGAATTCGATGGGATCTTCCACCGTGATGATATGATCCTTACGGTTGCGATTGGCCACATCAATGATGGCGGCCAGCGTTGTGGATTTGCCGCTGCCGGTAGGCCCCGTCACCAGCACAAGGCCCCTGGGCAGCATCGCCAGCTTGGAAATGACTCCCGGCAGCCCCAACTGCTCGGCAGTCAGGATGGTGCTGGGAATTTCAC
Source organism: Desulfobacteraceae bacterium RAAP-1 (assembly GCA_001443525.1). Lineage (GTDB taxonomy): Bacteria > Desulfobacterota > Desulfobacteria > Desulfobacterales > Desulfatirhabdiaceae > RAAP-1. The sequence goes on from LKPX01000002.1 coordinate 91,201, forward strand.
GAAATACAGCAGCAACCCCATATTTCTGCATAAAAAAATTGGCCCGGTACCGGGCAAGCCCCGGTATTTCATATCCGAAATCCACATCGCCGGTTTCTTCAAAAACCTTGACCTTGTCTTCAGGCGCAATTTCGTAGAGCATCGCGCGTAACACATCATTATCCAGCACCCTGTATTTGATACGCTCCATATCCCCGTTAATCCGGAGCGCAGGAGGCTGTCCAGATACCAGATGCAGGTCTGAAGCCTTCTGATCATGCATTAATTTGAAAAAGGCGTCAATTTTCGCCATGAAAAACTCCTTAAAAGCAACTGCGCGACTTTTTTGATCCGATAATCATCCGGAGTATCCTCGAACAACATCAAAAGACCTCATCTTTTGCTCATTTCTTATCTACTTTATAGTTTTTATGAAAATGCTCGAAGATTGAATATCTTTCAGAGATCATTCCGAAAGGATAAATTTCATTGCATCATTTATAGATATCACCACGTGGACCAATGTGATCGATATAAACCGTATCCTCAATTTCCTCATACCAGAAAATAACCCTCAAATCACCTATTCGCATGCGGCGATATCCTTCCCATTCACCTTTCATGCTTTTAATACCAGAAATTTTATTTGGATAATTTTCAAGTTCCTTGAGTGAATTTTTGATCTTCTCTTTTTCATCTTCCGAACGCTTTTTCAGGTATTTTACCGCCCTGTGATGGACGATTACCTTGCTCATTCCATTTTACTTTCAAAAAGATATTCCAGCAAGCATTCGGACTGAGACCGCGAAAGCAAGCGAGCAGCGATGAGACTGTACATTCAGTACGTCGAATCGCAGCACAGCGAAGCTGACAAAGGTA
>LKPX01000011.1 GCA_001443525.1 Desulfobacteraceae bacterium RAAP-1
GTAATTCCATTTTGCTTTCAAAATGATATTCCAGCAAGCATTCGGACTGAGACCGCGAAAGCAAGCGAGCAGCGATGAGACTGTACATTCAGTACGTCGAATTGCGGCACAGCGAAGCTGACAAAGGTATCAGTTTGAATGCGAACTGGAATAAAGACAAAGGGACCGGTTTCTGAAAGCCGGTCCCTTATGCAGCCAGATAAAATCACCTTGTTTTTCCGTAAAGAATGGTATAGGAAATGGGGGCGAACCACACAGGAGACATCCGCATGAAATCGCCGGCTGAAACCAATGGAATCACGGAGCAGGTTTTAGATGTGATCGCAGCGGGGCCGCTGCTTTCACGAAGGAGTGTTCTGAAGCTTTGCGGGGCTGCGATCGCCGGAATGGCATCATGGGCCTGTTTGGGTACGGGCAGCGGTATGTGCGCTCCATTGATAATTACGGAGCAGGCCCATGGGCTGGTGGTTGCGGATCCCACCAGATGTGTTGCCTGCCGCAGATGTGAGCTTGCCTGCACCGAATACAATGACGGAAAATCGCATCCTGCGCTGTCGCGCATCAAAGTGTGGCGAAATCTGAATTTCGGTCCAGCGGGCCTGTATTCCAGACAAGGTAATTACGGAGACTGGGGAACAGGACTGATCGTTCAGGATTTCTGCAAACAGTGCCCGCATCCCGTCCCCTGTGCTGACGCCTGTCCCAACGCCGCCATCGAAGTGAAACCACCTACCAATGCCAGGGTCATCGATCCTGCCAGGTGTACCGGCTGTAAAGTATGTCTGAAAGCCTGCCCTTGGGAAATGATCTCATATGATGCAGATACAGCCAAGGCGACCAAATGTTTTCTGTGCGATGGCAAGCCAAAATGTGTTGAAGCTTGTCCAGCTGAGGCCCTGACGTATGTGTCCTGGATTGATCTGACCGATAAGGTGCCACCCCGAATAACACCCGCTTTAAGCAGAACCCATGCATGCGGAGATTGTCATAAATAGAAGCAGCGGAAGGAGAAGGCAGTATGACGCCATATGGCGGATGGGCAGGAAAAGTCCTCCGGGTTGATTTATCTACCGGACGCATTACCACGGAAGACACCATCGAAAAATACAAAGACTATATCGGGGGCACGGGAATAGGGTACAAAGTCCTGTGGGATGAAGTTGCGGCGGACACAAAGGCTTTCGACCCCGAAAATAAAATTATTTTTGCCACCGGCCCTCTGGCGGGTACCAGTGCGCCATGCAGCGGAAGAACCGCCATCACCACGCTGTGGCCGACCTGTTGGCCGAAGCATCTGGTCGGGACAGGGCACATGGGCGGCCACTTTGCCGCGGAACTGAAATATGCTGGATTCGATGCCGTCATCATTGAGGGCAGGGCCGACCATCCCGTCTGGCTTGCGATTTCCGACGGCAAGGCTGAAATCAGGGATGCCCGCCAGCTTTGGGGACAGGGCATACGGCGGACTACATACGAAATTTCCAGACAGATGGGTGCCGAAGCTTGCGTGGCAGCGATTGGTCAAGCCGGTGAAAACGTGGTTCCCATGTCCGTCATTATCAACTCGGTTTCGCATTCAGCCGCAGGCGGCGCAGTGCTGGGTTCCAAGAACCTGAAAGCCATCGGTGTCCGGGGCACCGGCAGCATCCGTATCGGAGGAAATAAAGAGGAATGGGAAAAGGTGGTTAAGTACCATCTCTCGCTTCTTGGCGCCAACAATCAGCACGTGGTGCCCAGCAGTCCTCAGCCATGGGCGGAGCACTACGATCCGGCCAGCCGGTGGCTCGCATCGAAAGGGAGACAATGGGGCGCCGCAAACCCGCCTGTCGATACCGGAACCTGCGATCCGCGCAATCTCAACCGCATCGCTTATCGCACAAACAATGCCGTTTTTTTTCTGGGCGAAAAGGCCTGGCAGTACACCGTGAGAGGCAACGGCTGTACAGGTTGTCCTATCCGGTGTCACACCATCATCAAAGTTCCGTCCGTTACTTCGACGTACGGCATATCGGAAATCGGTCAGAGCACCTGTGTCCGTCTAATGCTGGGGAAGTTGTTTTTCAAAAACTTTCCGGATGGTCCCCGGGGCAAGACTTCCATCGAAGCGTGTATGGTGGGCATGCACCTTGCCGATGATCTCGGACTGTGGGACAATTACGGCCAGCTTCAGCGCGACTTTAAGAAATGTTACACCGAAGGTATCATTCGGAGCAAGATCGGTGAAAAAGAATTCCAGAGCTATTCATGGGATCGGTTTGAAAAGGGGGATCCCGCCTTTTTATTTGAGCTGCTTCCGAGGATCGCCGGCAGGGAAGGTGAGCTGGCAACAGCCCTTGGGCTTGGGACCGGGTTCATGCTCGATCGCTGGAAAATCGCCGAAGCGGACTGGAAGAGCGATCGCAACCTGCTATACTGGAAGTTCGGGCATCCGAAACATCACTCCAACGAGGATGCGGGGCAATGCGGTGTTATCATCAACACGCAATACAATCGCGATTCCCAGTGCCATTCTCACACCAATTTCATCCGGAACGGACTTCCGCTGGAAATCCAGAAGAAGCTGGCCGCCGAGCTTTGGGGCTCCGAAGCTGCGGTTGATGCGCCGGGCGCCTTCACGCCCATGAACGTCCATAAGGCCCGGATGGCGAAGTGGTCGCTTTTGAGAAAGGAGCTGCACGACGCGATTCCTCTCTGCAACTGGATGGGGCCGTGGTCCGCATCGCCGCTTAAAGAGCGCGGTTATAGAGGCGACGATGCCATCGAGTCGAGGCTCTACAGTCTGGTTACCGGGGATAACAAGTCGAGCCAGGAGCTTGATGAGGTTGCCGAACGTATTTTCGTTCTCCATCGCGCTCTGACCATCCGGGGTATGGGAACAAAAGAAATGCGCACAAAGCACGATACCATCCCTGGCTGGGTTTATGGGGATGATAAAGACCGGGCGCCCTTTATCAAGGGCAGTATTCAAATGGATAAAGACGACATGGAAACCGCGATGCGCATGTTTTATGAGGAAGCCGGATGGGACAAGAAGACAGGCTCACCTACCAGAGAGACTTATCACCGGCTGGGACTCGCGAACGTAGCCAAGGAACTGGACCAAAAGGGGCTGATCGTGTGAAAGAAGCCGCTTCAGGGGCAAATCGAAAATCCCTGAAAGCTTTCCGTTACATTTATCTGTTTCTTGTAACGATGTACTCGGCAATTGTTTTGTCATCTGGCAGGATCCTTTCCACGCGGCAAATGAGCGTACCGTCAGCCAGTAAAATTTCCAGCTCCTCTCCTGCAACAACATTTCGTGGACTCCGGATCACCGTCGCATCAGTCACCTTTCGGGTGATACTGTATCCTCTGGATAAAATTGCCTGAGGGTTCAGTGTCTGAAGTCTGGCTTGAACTTCTCGAAATGCTGCAGATACTTCAGACTGGGCTATTTTTATATAATTTAAAAGGTTAAGTCTATTTTGTTCGAGTATTCCATGGTATTTTCGTATCCGGACAGCCGGGCTTGCCGACAGGAGTGCGCTGCGCTGCCTTTCCAGATATTCCCGCTGTCGTTGAACCCGTAATGCCGCTGCGTTCGAAAGCCTTCCGGCAAGATCATCGAGCCGTATCCGGCCATCCTGAATCCGTTGACGTGGATGCACCAGGGTACGAACGTTTTCCATGAGCATGGTTTTCAGATGCGCCATCATTTGACGTATTCCGGCAAACAGCTTCTGCGTGAGCTCCGCACACTGCCTTGACAGCTCGTAACGGCTGGGAAATACCAGTTCGGCAGCCGCTGACGGAGTAGGGGCGCGAAGATCTGCTGCAAAATCAGCGATGGTGAAGTCCGTTTCATGCCCAACGGCCGACACCACCGGAATTTGTGACGCGGATATCGCCCGCGCCACTCGTTCCGAATTAAACGCCTGCATATCTTCCAGAGAACCGCCGCCTCTGGCCAGAATGATAACATCGGATGACATTCGGGCGTTCAGCAGCATCAATGCGTTTTCGATGTCATTAATTGCTGTGTCACCCTGTACCTTTACTGGAACAATTTCGATGGGAATACTGGGAAAGCGTCTGGCGGCGATGCGGATGATGTCATGAACCACCGCGCCGTCCGGAGACGTGATCACGCTGACGACAGAAGGAAAAGAGGGAATGATTTTTTTTCGATCTTCATCAAAAAGACCTTCTGACGCCAGCCTGGCCTTGAGTTGTTCGAATGCAATCTGAAGTGCACCGATACCTTTGGGCTCCAGATATTCCAAGATAACCTGGTAGGCGCCTCTGGGTTCATAAACGCTGATTCTGCCGAGACCGACTATCCGCTGTCCGTCTTCGAGATCAAACTGAAGATTCCGTATCTGTGGGCGGAACATGACCGCGGCTATCTGTGAATGCGCATCTTTCAGAGTGAAATAATAATGACCCGATACAGGTTTTCGGAAATTGGAAACTTCGCCGATTATCCATATCAGCGGAAATGCTTTTTCCAGAAGAACCTTAATCTGATCGTTAATTTCAGAAACGGTATATACGCGACGCTGTTCAATCATATCCGGGCTTTTTAATCTATAACGTCTGATAATGGATATTATGTAAACTTTTTGATAAATCCGACATAAAAAGGGAGGCAATGCAGCATGCGGGCTTTTTAAGTCGTCCGGCGTTTCATGAGAAAATCGCGCACTGCAGGCGCTGCATAGACGGATTCATGCGGCAGATCGTTCAGAACATCCGCCAGAATCGAATTCCGAGTGTGGATGGGAAGCTGTTTGTCCAGGAACATGACACGCTGTCCTTTGATAATACATAAACCGCTTTTGGCCTTAAAGCCCGTTGCCGACAGCCTTTGTTCAGAAACCTGAATACCGATTTTAGCCGCCAGTTCTTTAAGCCCCTGGTACAGATGTTCCGGTTTCATCTTTCATGCGGATCTGGCAAGTTCAATGGCGTCCTTGAGAATCAGCGTTCCGCTGTAAAGCGCTTTACCGGTAATGACCCCTGTCACGCCGGATTTTGCCAGCGGCAGCAGGTTCCGGATGTCATTGAGCGTAGAAACGCCTCCGGAAGCCACCACCGGAATGGATATGGATTCTGCAAGCTGCTGAGTTTCCTCGATATTTGGGCCTGTTTGCATGCCGTCCCGATGGATATCCGTAAAATTGATGGCTGCAACGCCGAAGTCTTCAAACTGTCTGGCCAGATCAACGGCCAGGATATCGGTCGTCCGCGTCCATCCTTCAATGGCCACCCTGCCCTTTCTGGCGTCTATACCCACGACGATCCGTCCGGGATATTGAAGGCATGCCTCGCGCACCAGCTCTGGATTCCGGATGGCCTCAGTGCCAATGACCACTCTGCCGATACCGATATCCATATAACGGTGAATGGTCTCCATATTTCGGATACCGCCACCGACTTGAACCGGTATATGGATTTTCTGAAGAATGTGCTGAATGGTTTCCAGATTTACAGGTGTTTTTTCAATGGCTCCGTTCAAATCCACTACATGCAGCAGTTCCGCCCCCTGCCCTTCCCACTGAACGGCCATGGATGCCGGGTCATCTGAAAAAACCGTTTCTGCATCCATACGGCCCTGAAGCAGCCGGACGCATCTGCCATCCTTGATATCTACCGCAGGTATCACCATCATGGTTTGGGAAATCTCCTTAATATGGCTTCAAGACCTTCCTTCGCCAGTTCTTCGGCGGTAATCCAGCTGCCCTTCCGATGCATAAAAGTGTTAAAATCCAGTATGTTTTCACTAAGCGACTTCTGGGTTTCATCAAAGCGGTCAGACCAGATCAAGCGACCGGCGGCGACATCGATCAGACTCAGATCAAACGCTACAGAAGCCGGATGTTCAACGGCAATCCGGTTTCCCTGTCTGTCTATGAACCGAAAAACATGTCCAACCAGTACCGCGTCGGCGCCGATCTGCTTTCCTGCCTTTACATACTGTTTCAAACTGTCGGATGCTGTATCGCTATCCGGAACCGTACCGGACAGAATATCCTGATACCCCTCCGAGGAAAGAATGGTGTACTTCCCGGATGTTTGAAGAAGACTGACCAGCGTTGACGTTAAATACGGAAGCGCTGAATCCGGCACATAACCGGTCATCATTACATGGCCGGAAAGATAAGATCTTGCATTGACATTTACACCATAAATCTTTGTAATATCTTGAAATGGAAGCACTGCTATGGATTTGATTCCCACGGCTTCGACCGGTTTTTCAGGTTGGACGTTCCGGGTGTTACATGCCGTCAGCAGCATACATGCCAGACAGATAACTCCCCATCGGGATACATATTTCAGCAATGATATCATTATAAATGGCCTTTGGTAGAGTGAATGTCCGTGATGCGGGTATCTATGGAGACGGCCTCATCCATGGCCCGACCCAACGCCTTGAAAATAGACTCCAGAATATGATGAAGATTCTCGCCATAAGCAACGTTGATATGCAGATTCATGCCGGCGTGGACTGAAAGCGCCCTGAAAAACTCCATGCCCAGCCCGGCATCGAAAACCGTATCCGCTCTGGATATCCGTTGCGGAATATGGTACGCCAGATAAGGTCTGCGGGAGAGATCCACTGTAACCGCCGTTAACGTTTCATCCATAGGAACCACAGCATGGCCGTAACGCCGAATGCCTTTCCGGTCTCCCAGCGCCTTTTCTATGGCGTCTCCTAACACCAGTCCGGCATCTTCAACCGTATGGTGCATATCCACATGAAGATCGCCTGTAGCCTGAACCGTGAGATCAAAAAAACCATGTGCTGCAAACAGGGTCAGCATATGATCTAAAAAGCCGATACCCGTTGAGATATCCCGTCTTCCGCTTCCATCCAGATCAATGGACACCTTGATATCGGTTTCAGATGTTTTCCGGTAAATAACCGCCGTGCGTCCCATGACAACAGTACCTCATGATAAGTATAAAACAACAAAGGAGATGCAGCGCGTGAGGCTACTTCCTTATTAACTGCGCTTAGTAACGAACGTATCCAGTAAAGTCAACAGAATTCATGGATGCCCTCATTTTAAAAGCAAAGCGGTTTTTCTTGACATCCCGGCCGGGTTTATTTAATACCGGTTAATATCGGATTGCTGAACCCCCAAAAATCAAAAAATGGATAATCGCTCAAAAGCCATTTTTTTTAGTCGTCAGATGCAGTATCTTTGGAGGATGCAGCGTTAGCGCTGCTATGCAGACTTTCTGCGAAACCGTCAAATGTTATGGCGAGGAGATAGATTTATGTATGTTGGCCGTGTTATGCACACAGACCTGGTAACGGTGCCGCCGGAAATGACTCTGGTAGATGCAATGGAATTGATTACCCGTAAACAGATTGCCCATCTTCTGGTGGTGGACAAAAATAATAAACTGGTAGGCCTGGTTTCAGATCGCGATCTGAAGCAAAACTGGGCATCTCCGGCCACCACGTTAAGCACCCATGAGCTGAATTATCTGCTGACCAAGGTGACCGTCAACATGATCATGATCAGAAAGGTGGTGTCGGTAACCCCAGGCACCACCATAGAACGGGCGGCTCATGTCATGCAGGAACACCGGATTGGCGCACTGCCAGTCATGGATAAAGATCGTCTGGTCGGAATCATTACGACAACCGATGTCATGGGAGTATTGCTGCAGGCCATTGGCATTGATAAAGACAGCACCCGCTTTACGGTTCTGGTTTTTGACCGTATTGGTTTTATTGCGGAAATATCCCGGATTTTGAAAGATCTCGGTATCAATATCCGGAGTCTTTTTGCCTGGCCGGAAACGCGATATCCGGATATTTACCATCTGGTGATGCGGGTATCCTCCCGTGATGGAGAGAAAGCCATATCGGCTCTCAGAGAGGGCGGCTTTAATGTGATGACAGACTATGTTGAAGATATTTCCCCGTTTTTGCCCAAAAAATGACGACTTTGTGAAAAGTCCGCATGCTGCGTTGTACTGCATCCTTCGTCATTGCAGCGTACGACAAGTACTCTTCATTCCTCAGGATTTGTACGCCTTGCCTGCGAACATTTTACGAAGTCATCCGAAAATCGACTTTTTAGGCGGCAAATAACCGATAATTGCTTGACAGTCTTCATATCATCGTGGTAAACCACCCATCATGTGTCGGGGCGTGGCGCAGACTGGTAGCGCACTTGAATGGGGTTCAAGGGGTCGGAGGTTCAAATCCTCTCGCCCCGACCAAAAGCAGCTTGTTGCGTACAACTGGTTTTTTGGAAAGCCTGGAAAAATAAAAAAGCCGTTTTGCTTTTCATAGCAAAACGGCTTTTTGTTTTTACTTTTGAATGACAAGCGTTACAAAAGCCCCGTCCCTTGGATTGGCTCTTTATTCAATATTAATATTTATCTGTTTGGGTCTCTGTTCTTCGGGTTTAGGAATTTCAATTTCCAGAACCCCATCCTTGAAAGATGCCTTGATGCTTTCAGGATTGATGGCTGCTGGAAGTGTGAATGCCCTGTAAAAAGATCCAAAGCTCCTCTCTTTCCTGAAATATTTCTCCTCGGAAATCTCTTTAGTTTCAGCTCGCTCGCCCTTCAGCGTCAGAATATTTTCCTTGACTTCGATCGAGACATTCTCCTTAGCGATTCCCGGAAGCTCGGCATGTATGACAATGGAACCTTCTTTGTCATAGATATCCACCACCGGTTTCCAAGTGCCCAATGTCGTATCATCGTCTATCAGCGTACGTGGAAACGCATCGCTGAACAGACGGTTGATACTGTCCTGTAAACTAGCCACTGCCCCATAAGGCTGCCATCTGACAAGTGCCATAATTCCACCTCCTGTTATCAAAACGTTACCATTAAAATGACAGACCAAATACAATTAACTCTTTTAATTCAACCCCTTACTTTTGACATCAAAAATAATCATATTTTTTTGTCTGTCAAGCATTGATGCCTTCGTAAAAAGTCGAATTTCGGACGACCTCGTAAAATGTTCGCAGGCAAGGCGTGCAAATCCGCAAGGGCGGACTTTTTACGAAGCCGTCAAGCATTGTGGTGGACAAACGTTTGAAACAGCATTTCGAATCGGAATAAAAAGATTAGGGCTTGTCCAGGCCAAAGGCAGTGTGCAAGGTACGCACCGCCAACTCTGCATATTTTTCGGCAATAACACACGAGATACGAATTTCCGAGGTGCTGATCATCAGAATATTGATGTTTTCGTCAGCAAGCGCCGCGAACATCAGACTGGCAACGCCGGAATGATTTTTCATGCCCACCCCAATAACTGATACTTTGGCAATATTGACGTCTCCGAGAACATCTTCAGCATGGATTTCCGAGGCTATCTCACGAGCAAGCGTCATGGCTTTTTCATAATCCGGCGTCGGAACAGTGAAGGTCAGATCATTGAATTTTCCGGAATGTCGATTCTGAATGATCATATCCACATTGATGCCGGCCGTAGCAAGAGGTGAAAAAATCTTAGCAGCAACTCCAGGCTGATCCGGTACCTTGATCAGGGTAATTCGGGCCTCTTTCTTGTTGACAGTCACGCTGGATACCACCAGACGCTCCATGCTCTTGTCTTCGTTCACCACCATGGTTCCTTCCTCCTCCGTAAATGACGATCTTACATGCACGGCAACATTGTATTTTTTAGCGAATTCAACAGATCTGATCTGAAGTACTTTAGCGCCTAGACTGGCCATTTCCAGCATTTCTTCATAAGAAATCCTGTCAATTTTACGGGCGGTGCTGCAGATATTGGGATCTGTCGTATAGACACCATTAACATCCGTATAAATTTCACAAATATCCGCCTTAATAGCTGCAGCAATAGCCACAGCGGATGTATCAGAACCACCGCGACCGAGCGTTGTAATATTCCCATTGGCATCACAGCCCTGAAACCCAGCAACCACTACGATCGTACGATTTGCCAGAAGTTCATTGATCCGGGTGGCGCCGATATCCATGATACGGGCGTTTCCAAAAGTGCAATCCGTAACGACTTCCGCCTGAAATCCCAGTAGGGACTGCGCGCGGTAGTCCATGGCGTTCAGGGTTATGGCCAGAAGCGCAGCCGTGGTTTGTTCCCCAGTAGCCAGTAGAACATCCAGCTCGCGTTTTTCAGGATAATGGGTTACCTGCTGCGCCATATCTATCAGGCCGTCGGTAATACCCGCCATGGCGGATAAGATCACCACAACATCGTTGCCCTGGTTGTAGGTGGCCACAACCCGATTGGCGACATTACGGATCCTCTCTAGGTTTGCAACCGATGTCCCACCATATTTCTGCACAATTAACGCCATAACATCTCCTTTAACCAACGTTGACGGCTTCGTAAAAAGTCCGCGTCAAGATTCAAATTGAAACAAAAACTGCTCTGGCCGCTTCCCATGCGCCGAAAGACTGATATTTCGGGTATCACCTCCGGTAATATCTATCCGGACGGATAGATGTTCCGGAAGAATGTCCGGCGGAATCCGCTCCGCCCATTCAATGGCAACCACAGATATATTGGATTTCAGGATATCATACAGGCCGATATCATCGAAATCGATACTGGACAATCGATACAGATCAATATGTATCAGGGGTATCCGGCCAGGATATTCATTGATCAACGTATAGGACGGACTGGTAACGTAATATCCGTCCGGCACATGCAATCCTTTGGCAATACCTTGAATCAAAGCGGTTTTGCCGCTTCCAAGATCACCCGTCAATGCAATTACAAGCCCTTGAATGGCCAATTCTCCGATTTTCTGACCGATTCGGCTCGTTTCTTCATGATTTCTGGAAGCTATCGAAACTGAAGACATTATGGATATCTCATTCTCCTGGGATTGTGGCAGACAGTATATTCCTGAACACCTGGGGAAGCATATCCGCAACTTCCGACGCCAAAAATCCGAAGGGGCCTCTGTCGCCGGAAATCATGTCCGCCGCCTTTCCATGGATATATACCCCTGCAGACGCCGCAGCCTCAGGCGACAGCCCCTGTGCCAGAAGTCCGGCAATCATACCGGTCAGAATATCACCCATACCGCCCGCAGCCATGCCAGGATTGCCTGTTGGATTAATATCCACTGTCCCATCCGGATGAGCGATAACGGTATGTGCGCCTTTTAAGACGATATGCACCCGATAGGTCCGCGCAAACCGTCTGGCATGCCCGATACGGTCTGCCTGAATATCCGAAACGTTAGCCCCTGTCAACCGGGACATTTCACCGGGGTGTGGCGTCAGAATGGCGGGGGCTTTCAAAGACTTTAAAACATCAAGATTATCGCAGACAGCGTTTAGTGCGTCCGCATCTATGACAACGGGAATGGTAATATCCTGAAGAATCCGCAGGATCAGTGCGCGGGTTTCCGGAAACATCCCTATTCCGGGCCCCATGGCCAGACATTTTTTCCCCTGAAGACTTGCAGTGACAGTTTGCGCCATCATGGCATTCAGAAAGGTTTCGTGAGAATCACCCAACGGGAGCGTCATGGCTTCCGGAATTCGGGACTGAATGATGGAATTGATGCCTCCAGGAATCCCCACCGTCACCAGACCGGCGCCAGACCGAAGTGCGCCAAGCCCCGCCAGAACCGCAGCACCCGCTTTGCCGGTGGAGCCAACCAGTAGCAGCGCATGACCATGAGACCCCTTGTGACTGTCGGGATTTCGCGATGGCAGTACCGATGCGATGAACTTCAAGGTCAGAAGTCGGTGCGACGGTGCGGTACCCAAAACGATATGAGGAGGAATGCCGATATCCACAATTTTCAGCCGGCCGCTGAATTCAGCGCCGGGAAACATCATATGACCGATTTTAGCGCACCCAAAGGTGACTGTGGTATGCGCCCGGATGCATACGCCGCAGGGTCTGCCGGTATCTGCATTCAAACCGGAGGGGATATCCACCGCCAGAACCGGACGCGATTGTGCATTGATAAAGTCGATGACATCTTTGTAAAGCCCGGTGACATCGGCATTGAGGCCGGTGCCTAGGAGTGCATCCACCCAAACGTCACAGCATCGCATGTCTGGTTGTTCCCGCACAAACGCGGCGTTATCTATGATTTCAACTATCTGAATATTCAGTGGATGCAGCAGATTCAGATTGGCTGCAGCATCTCCCTTGACCTGAGAGCTTTCCGCCAGCAGAAAAACCGTGACGGCAATGCCCGCACAAGACAGACAGCGGGCAATGACGAAGCCATCGCCACCGTTATTTCCCCTCCCGGCGGCAATGCCGACATGCTGCCTGCGAATATCCGGAAACGTTTCAATAAGAATATCCGCTGCGCTCCTGCCGGCGTTTTCCATCAACACTCTTCCAGGAAGTCCGAATGTTTCAATGGTAGTGCGGTCTATCTCTTGCATTTGCTGAGCAGTAACCAGGTACATGAATTTTCCCTTATTCCCATAAAAACCGGACTCCAGATTTTGGAACCGATTGCTGAACCCTCTCCAGTAAAGTTTTAGATCGAGCTTCCATTTTTTGGGTTTCATCCGGGCTGATTTCATGATGATAACCGGCCAGATGCAGCATTCCATGAATCAGAAGCTCTATCAGGCGTTGTCTCATGGAAATACCCGCCTGTATCGCTTCTTTTTCGGCGGTGTCTATGGAAATCACGACATCTCCAAGCAGAAATGGCGATACCTCGGTATATTCGCCTTCCTGCATGGGAAACGAAATGACGTTGGTAGGGCCTTCATGGTGCAGATATTCCTGATTGATGGCCGTTATCTGGATGTCGTTGACGATTACGAGCGACAGCTCGTGATCAGGATAGCCCAAGTCGTTTAAGATGATCTGAGCCGTTTGTTCGAGGATCTTTCGGGGTATCTTTTTCCGGTTTTGCCGGTTGGTTATCAGAACGCCCATCTTTTGCCTTTCCGTTGATCAATACCAGGGTGTCGCTGTATTCTATCCGGTGATGATGAATACCGTTAAGGATCTTGTTGAATGTTTTGGCAATGCAGTTCAGGTCTTTCAGTGTCAACTCGCAATTATCGAGCTGTCCATCCGAAAATACCTTGTTAATCAGTTTTTGAACCAGCCCCTGGATTCTGGCGGGAGTCGGATTGTCCAGTGTCCGGGATGCAGCCTCTACCACATCGGCCAGCATCAGAAGCCCTGCCTCACGGGTTTGGGGTTTGGGTCCGGGATACCGGTAATCATCCATCTGGATTTCTTTTTCGCCTTTGAGTAATTTGGCTTTTTCATAAAAAAAACTCATCAGACTGGTGCCGTGAGACTGCTGAATGGTATCCGCGATTTTCTGCCCTAGTTTATGTGTTTTCGCCAGTTCCACACCGTCCTTCACATGAGCGATCAGAATGCGGCGAGACATGGACGGCGCAAGCTTGTCGTGCTTGTTCTTACATCCCATTTGATTTTCGACAAAATACAGGGGCTTTTTAACTTTGCCGATATCGTGATAATAACCGCAGACTTTGGCCATCAGGGGATTAGCCCCGATTTCGGAGGCCGCCGCTTCCACCATAGAGCCCACCACCACCGAGTGATGATAGGTACCCGGCGCCTCGATCATGAGTTTTCGCAGGATGGGGCAATCGAGATTGGAGAGCTCAAGAAGCTTGATGTCTGTTGTGAAATCAAAGGCAAGTTCGATCATCGGGGTCAAACCGGCGGCGATGATGCCGGAGCCTATACCTCCTATAAAAGCGAATACCCAGTTCCAAAGAAGCTCCAGCAAATAAAAATTGGGGCTTAGAAACGTGACGGCCGACGCCAGTCCGATGTTTAAAAGAGCGACCCGGATTCCGGCCTTGATAAATACCTTTCGTTCCCGGCAGTGTTGCATGCAATACGCCGCAGCAAGACCGCTCAGCAGAAAATAAACGAAAATATCGAATCGGTTCTGAAAAATAAACGCCGTTGCCACAGAGATAATCAGTCCAAAGGCCGTTGCGACATTCAGCCCCATGAAAAGGCACACCGTCATGGAACCGGAGGCCATGGGAACGCCCAGCAGCATGGACGACAAGTTAATGCCGGAGGATGTATTCTGGGCCAATGTTTCTGACAAGGTAACGGAAAATCGCGCCATCAGGAAGAACATGACGATAAGCGCAGACAAAAACAGCAGGTTTCGGTTCAGATTTTCACGAGAGAGGCTTTTATTGAAATTGAGCAGCAAATAAATGATGATCAGCAAACAAACCATCGTCATGGCGGCGCCGATCCCGATCGAGAGTTTCAGATGCTGCTTTTCCTGAGATCGAAGCGCATTGATCTTGACAAGCTGAGCAGACGTCACCCGTTCGCCTTCCCGAAGCAGCATTTCACCCGCTTTGATCTTGTAGAGTACAGGCTTGACGCTGTCATAGGCTTTTTTGCGCCTTTCTTCTGTTTCCTTGCGGTTGAATGTGATATTGGGTTGAATCAGTTCCTGCACAAAATCAACGATCAGGTTTCTGAGGTTGTAATTGATATCGTTCAGCATGGGGGCGCCGACCACGCGCACCATGGTTTTGGCCTGATCCAGTTCATAAAATGATTTCAACCGGATGGCAACGCTTTCGGAGAGCGTTTCGATATCCCGGAGAATGATGCCCTTATCCGTTTCCCGCAACAGAACATCTTTATTGGCCACAACGCCATTAGCAAGTATGGTGGTCAGGATACGGACGATGAGGTCTTCGATGGATTTTGAGAATTGCTCTTTTTCAAGAATGCTGTAAGCGCCATCACTGACTGAAAAACCTATGGCTTCTTCAAATTTGGGTTTCAATTCTCCCATACGGTCACGAAGCGTTAACTTGCTGGCAGGCAGTGCAGACGCCGCTGTTCCGGGCGGTCTGGATGTCTCGGAGGTCTTCCCAAATTCAACGGCCCGACGGACAAGATCAAAAGCCTTTCTGACTTTCCGTGACAGGGACGAAGCAAGCGTTGAATCCAGATCATAAACCGCCAGCACCTCGTCCACGGCTTTGCGGCGGTTCAGTTCTGTGGCTTCCGCATCTTCAACCAGAAAATCCCTGGGCGCCTTGACATCTCTTTGCACCACATCTCCCAGTTTGTAGGAAATTTGCTCATGGATCAGGTTGGGATACAGCAATGTCAAAAAAACGGCGGTAATTCCAGATAACAGTATCCATTTGACAGAAGAGCTGGTATTCAGAAAAATAAGCAGTTTCCCTTTGAATTTTTCCATGCTAGTGCGGCCTTTTAATCTCTACGTCTTCGTACGCCTTGATGATATCCTGCACCAGACGGTGCCGAACCACATCTTCCTTGCTGAAAAAAACAAACTGGATACCATTGATATTCTGAAGTATTTTTTTGGCTTCGATTAAACCGGAAGGCTTCTGGGAAGGCAGGTCAATTTGAGTGATATCCCCGGTAATAACGGCTTTGGCATTAAAACCGATACGGGTTAAAAACATTTTCATCTGCTCGGAAGTGGTATTTTGGGCCTCATCCAGGATAATGAACGCATCGTTGAGGGTTCGGCCCCTCATAAAAGCAATGGGCGCCACTTCAATAGCGCCCTGCTGGATAAGACTGGAGGCTTTTTCAAACCGCATCATATCATGCAATGCGTCATAGAGAGGTCTGAGGTAGGGATCCACTTTTTCAGACAAATCTCCGGGCAAAAAGCCCAGCGCTTCGCCGGCTTCAACCGCAGGACGCGTCAGAATAATCCGCCGGATATTTCCTTTGGTAAGCTCCGATACTGCCATTGCCATCGCCAGATAGGTCTTTCCGGTGCCTGCGGGGCCGATACCGAACACAATATCATGTGTCCGCATAGCGTCGATATAATCTTTTTGAGACTGGCTTTTAGGTGCGATAGGACGTTTCTGGGAGGTAATAAAAACCGTATCGAGAAAAATGTCTTTCAGTTTGGCGCTGTCATTGGAACTAAGAACCCGGACGGCATAATCGATGTCCGACGGATATATGGCGTAACCTGTTATTATCAAATCGTAGAGCTGTTCAATGATATTACGCGCCAGCCCTTCGGCATGGGGTTCTCCCTGAATCATAACGGTATTGCCGCGGGTGTGAATTTTCACATCGAGGGAGTCTGCAATTTTATCCAGGTGAGCGTTGTGTTCCCCAAAAAGCTGTCTTGCCAGGTGAATATCCGGCAGGGTCAGATGATGGGGTGTTTCTATATGTGGTTCTGTTGACATGAAAAATGACGACTCCAAAAAGCCTGCATGCAGCGTTTACGCTGCATCTCATTATCATTGCAGCAGTGATACTTATATCATATTGCGCCAGTCAAATGCAAACGGCAAATATCTGGTTTCAACACCTTCAATCTATCTGGAAAACAGGCATATTCTGCTTTAACAATCTGTATGCTTCCGGCGTGAAAACGCCCATCGGCCTATCCGGTTTTTCTGCTCCCTGATGAAATCAGCCAGGGAAGTGACACCGATACGCCGGGAAGTTCCCTTATCCAGAAAAATTTCTTCCAGTGATAAATGCGGATCGCTGACCGGATTTCTCAAATACTTCCGAATGGCTTCCAGGCGATCCACAATTTTTTTCTCCAGTTGGTCTTTTAAATATTTCTTGCGTTTAAGGATAATTTCCTTGTTGACGTCATATCCGTCGATCCCTCTGGATTTTTTCAGTTTGTAGTCAATTCTGAGGGCGATAAGTTCCTGAAGCACGGCTTCATAGTCAGGTCCCAGCCACACGACTTCCGGCACCAGTTCCCCGAAGTTGGAAATTCCCAGAATATCCTTGTCCTGTTCCCAGTAATTAATCAGAAATTCCGGATCAAGGTCCTTGTAGTTCTGAAGAGGCATAAACATCCGCCGCAGATACAAGAGCACGGTCTCCGCCTTTTTCTTGTGCCCGCCGATAATGACAGAACCGCCCACCTCCCCTTTTTTAACGCCCTTGGTCCATGGTGCTCCGGTAATGCCAAAATCGTGATAGACAGGAATCTGCAGCAGTGCGGATAACGTGTTCAATGCCAGCGCATAGCCTGCAGATGGCCCTCCAACGTTGTATGAAGCGGAAAGGAGTTGGTGATGAATGGTATAATGATCCAGAAATTCTCCCAGAAGACGCGGAATACTGACTTTGGGATCCAGTTCCTGAAGATAGTTCTTCACCATGGTCAGTGCTTCCTGCGCCGACTGCTGGGTCATCTGAACCGCCATATCCAGCTCTGCTGTCGCAGAACCTGAAGACACAGCGCCGGTGACCAGCACCTTTTCCGGAGAGAGGCTATAGGTGAGGCTGGTGGCAATGGGCAGTAAAACACCTGAAACGTCATTGGCGCCGACTCCGATGATAAAACCTACCTGAGGCTCCTGACTGAGTTCAGCTTCCAGAAATTCATCAAGCTGCACCTTGCCGATCTTGACCGGGCTGTGGGATATTTCCTGACGCGCGGAATTCAGGTGAGACGGCCTCAGAGGATAATCTGCAATCGAGACAACATGCTTGAGGATATCTATCAGATCGGAATAATGCGCCAAAAGCAGCGCGGGTTCCTTTTTTATGGAAGATCGCAGCAACTGGGGCGCATCCACCGCATCCAG
This sequence comes from Desulfobacteraceae bacterium RAAP-1, assembly GCA_001443525.1. Classification (GTDB taxonomy): domain Bacteria; phylum Desulfobacterota; class Desulfobacteria; order Desulfobacterales; family Desulfatirhabdiaceae; genus RAAP-1. The sequence goes on from LKPX01000011.1 coordinate 17,530, forward strand.
TATGCCCATCAGCGATTTAAAATTGAATTTGACAAATTTATCTCTGATATCGTCACTGGACCGGGCAAGTTCACGGATCCGTTGAAGCACCTCATATTCTGTACCGCGGAGTGAACGGGCTTTCTCCACAAACGCCGAATAATCTGCCGGCGTGTTGCATATTCCCTTGGCCGCCTCGACGATGGCTTCTACCGAAAGCTCCGGCGACAGTGGTACATGCTTCAATGTCTGGTGGATAATATCCGTAATGTCCTTGTGGCGCAAATGGCCTGAAATTTCCATTACTTTTAGACGTTTGGAGCGCACCAGCGCGGGATCCAGAATATCGAGCCGATTGGTGGTCAGCGCCGTAAACACCCGGTTCATGGGAACCTCACCGTCTATCAGGCTCAAAAACTTGTTGGTCAGTTTGTCGGAAGGTGAACCTCCGGAAGTGCTGCGACGGGGCGCCAGCGAATCGCCTTCATCGAAAAACACCAGGCAGGGCGCGATCATTTTGGCGATATCATATACTTTTTCCAGATTTTCCGCCGTCCCTTCCCAGGGATTCACCGGGTCCTGCAGTGCAGAGGCGCTGGTGGCGATATCATGAATATCGCTGTTTTCACTCAGCCAGGCCCTTACCAGAAATGTCTTGCCGCTTCCCGGAGGCCCGTTCAACACAACGCCTTTTTCATCGCTGACGCTGTAATACAGGCAATTATTGGCCATCTCCGAAAAAACGTCTTTGACTTTTCCCACATATTCATCCCACCGCACATGACGGTCCATGCGATCCACCACTTTTTCAAACAGATCTCCGAAAGCGTTTTTAGCCACCAGCTCAAAGGCTTTGCGGACCAGCATGGCGTCATTCAGATACTCAGAGGTAAACCCGCCTTGAATTTCAATGATGGAATGCACCAGTTTTCGGACATACGCAGGCGTTATTTTCAGGGTTCTTTCCTGAAAAATGACAAATATTTTTTTAACGGCGGCATGCACCTGCTCCGGCGCAATACAGCGGGCATTATGCAGACAGACATCATCCGGAGATTCCGTCACCACCACATCGTTGCGCAGAAGCTCCAGGCGCACCACCTCATACAGGTTCTCAGGATTTTTCCAGAATTCCGACAGGTCAACAATCTTCCCTTTTTCAACGAAACGGCGATAAATCGCCTGATCGAATCGTTCGGGCTGATCTGTCGTTGCAATCAGAAGGCAGTCTCTCTGGCCATTGATAATCTCGTCCAGAACGATATTGGCGGTATCAATGAGCGTCCGCTGCTGACGCTCCGGCCCCGTATCTTTTCCGTCGGTTTTTCCAAAAGCGCTGTGCGCTTCCTCCACATGGCGAATACTCGTTTTCCGTGGATCGCCCAGAGCTTTTTTAAAATAATTGCCAGGCTCGCCGGCAAGAGATGTTTGATAGTCGTTGGGGGTGATCATGGCGTAATCCACCCAAACCCCCTGCTCCTCGAGCTGGGAAAGGCTTCGGCTGATCCGTTTTTTCAGTATCCGGTTGATCAGAGGCATTTTAGACAGCGATTTATTGAATGCAAGCTTCTTGCGTCTTGCAATTTCCGCAGCCAGTGTGGGATCCACCTGATCGATGGTTCTCCAGAAGGGTTCGTGGGACAGGACTTCTTCTTTCTTTTGCTCCAGATCTACTTCCGGCTGAACTTCATTGACAAAAATAACCTGTTCCAGCGTCTGACGCACCGTAGAAGTTTTTCCACTGCCACTTGGCCCCACAAAGAGAATCAGAGGCGCCTTGGGCGCCGAAGTGTCCGACAGGTATTCCTTGCGAATATGGGCTCTGTAAATTTTTTCAAACAGGGCGGCAAGCTCCACCGGCACGTGAACATCGCTGAGTTCCTTGTTCAGAAGCGACAGGAGATAGGTATAGTCCCTGGCCGACACCTCTTTTTCCAGTATCTTGTTCCATGCCTGCTGCGGATTGGTTTTTCCGGAGATTTCAAAACGGCGCTGCCAGTCTGTCAGAATATCCGGATCTTTCAGAATCCTGAAATGTCGTTCCTGAGCCGGAAAAGCAATGGACAGAAAACTGTCCAGCAGGGTATTGAGCCAACCCGACGACGGACTGTACTGATTCAGCCGGGCCCTCATAAACGCCTTGGTTTCATATGGCCAGGACGCCACCAGTTGCCGGATTTCGAGAATCCGCTTTTCAGGAAGGCGGATATATTTGATTTCCTTGGTGAATCTTTTTGCCATTAGCGGGCTCCGGTGGTGTTTCCATGAGCAGGCGCCGGTGACGGTGCAGGCGCTGGAAGGCTGATCGCCGGCGGTGTCTGGGTGTTCTGAATCACGACAGTATTGCGGCCTTCTGTGTTTTTTTCGTAGGCAGTGGCCCATTTCTGCTGGGTCAAAAATTGGAGCAGCGCGGTATCTGTGGAACCGTCGGGTCTGCCCAAGGCATGCTGAAGGGCCTGGATGCTTTCCAGATACGCTGCATAAAGCTTTTTAATCCGGCTGGCTTCCTGGTCCGCCGCATAATTGTCGGCTTCTGCAAGCAGCTCCCGCTTCTTTTTCTCTTCCGTAGCCTCGATAAGCTTATCACCGAAGCGGGTTTCATTGAGCACGAAGCTGACTACATCAATCCCGTATTTCTGTTCAAGTGTCGATCCGCCTTCATTGATGGGTCTGGATTTCAGGGCCATAAAAATATCGTCCTTGATTTTTTCACGATCGCCGATAAGCTGGTTCACCCCATGGGACTGAAGGATATCTTTGACAACGCCGTCATAGTCTCCCTGAAGAAGCTGTTGCGGATTCAGATTCTCGATAGCCCAGGTTTTCAGATCGTGGATCCGATATGTCATCACAGCCGATGCCCATAGCGCCAGATTTTCTTTGGAAATGATTTTTATGGGCTGCGAACTTCCTCCCAGATACAGAGTCTGATTCATCAGGGGGACTTCCTGCTCGATCCGGGTGAAATACGGCAGCCGGATATGCCATCCGATATTGGTAATGGCTTCCCGCTGTCCGCCGAAGCGTTCCAGCACCACCGCGTAATTTTTCCGGACTTTATAGATGGCTTTTGTGGCATAGACCAGCGCCGAAAAGCCGTACAGTACGCCCAGCACTGTCACAAAAGCCAGTATCCGCCTGAGAATGGTTTTAACAAAAGATCTGGTAAACACTTTTCCGGGAAGTTCTTCTGGCATAACATCTCCTTACCCCATCGTCTCAGGAAACTATTCCAGGGCTTCTTGCGTGGGTTTTGGGTTGATACTGCGGATAGCGTAATGATATAACCATTGCGTTTTTAAATGCAAGATGAAAACTGTTTCCCCGCATAAGGAGTTGCTTTGTATATGACGACCGCTTCACTCCCTGTCTGCAGCGACGACATCGCCGCCGTGCCTTCAGAACCATTTTACCTTGCTTCAGGCAACGAAGTCTCCCTGTTTGAAGCTGCTTACAGCGCCAGGCTCCCGGTCATTTTGAAAGGCCCGACCGGATGCGGGAAAACCCGTTTCGTGGAATACATGGCTCACCGGCTGGAACGTCCATTGGTTACGGTTGCCTGCCATGAAGATTTGTTTGCATCGGATCTGATCGGCCGCTATCTGCTGATGAACGATCAAACCGTATGGATGGATGGCCCTCTGACGCGCGCGGTGCGTATCGGCGCCATTTGTTATCTGGATGAAATTGTCGAAGCCAGAAAAGACACTACGGTGGTGATTCATCCGCTGACAGACAGTCGCAGAATGCTTCACATCGATAAAAAAGGGGAAAGCATTCAGGCGCACCCGGATTTTTTAATGGTGGTTTCCTACAATCCCGGATATCAATCTGTCCTGAAAGACCTCAAACAAAGCACCCGTCAGCGATTCATCGCTCTGGAATTTCAGTATCCGGCTTCCGAAAAAGAAGCAGACATTGTATCCCGGGAAAGTGGTTTGACACTTGACCTGTCTCTCAAACTGGTGCAATTCGCCGGAAAAATCCGCAATATCCGCGAACACGGGCTCACCGAGGGCGCCAGCACACGTTTATTGATTTACGCAGGCAAGCTGATTCAACAGGGTGTATCTGTTGTGGAAGCCTGTCGAACAGCCATTTGCCTGCCTCTGTCCGACGATCAGCATTTACAGGAAACCCTGATGGAACTGACAGAGGATATATTTGGAGACTGGATATAGCGCATCAGGTGGGAAACTGTGCAGGAAATACGAATTCGTCATTAGTTATATCGAGAAACTTTCTTCAAGATGATGACGCTTGATTTTTTCAATCAAGGTTGTACGCTTGATATTCAACAGCTTGGCTGCATTTTTCTTGACGCCGTTACTGATTTCCATGGACTTGCAGATCAAAGCCTTTTCAAACTCGTTGACAGCCGTGTTCAGGCACAGTCCTTCATCTGACATGGAGATATCAGGAACCGCGACAGGGGCTTCCGTCTCTATACCGGTTCTAAGTTTCAGTGGCAGATCCCGGGGATAAATTTCGCCCTCACGGGTCAATACCACCATACGCTCCATCATGTTTTTCAATTCGCGTACATTGCCAGGCCAGGAATATGCGGTCATCAATTCTACGGTTTTTGCGGATATTCCGGAAACCTGAGTATGTTTCGATGTATTCAACTGTGCCAGAAAATGACGGACAAGAAGGGAGATATCGGATTTACGCTCCCGTAACGACGGCAGCATGATGGGAATGACAAAAAGACGGTAATACAGATCTTCTCTGAATGTGCCATTTTCGATGGCGGCTTCCAGATCCCGGTGTGTTGCGGCAATCACCCGGACATCGGAAGTAATGGACTGGCACCCGCCGACTCGCTCAAACACGCTTTCTTCCAGAACTTTCAGGAGTTTTACCTGAAGATCATGGCTCATATCTCCGATTTCATCCAGAAATATGGTGCCGCCATCGGCCAGCTCAAACTTTCCGGGTTTAGCGGTGACAGCACCCGTAAAAGCTCCTTTCACATGTCCGAACAGCTCGCTTTCCAGAAGATTTTCAGGAATGGCGCCGCAGTTTATTTGAACGAAGGGTTTATCCCGGCGATGAGATTTATCATGAATAGCCTTGGCGACCAGTCCCTTTCCCGTCCCGGTCTCTCCCTGGATGATAATGGTGCTGTCACTGTCAGCCACTTTTTCAATGATGCGAAATATATCCTGCATACACTGGCTTTGGCCGATAATATTGCAGAATGAAACTGGCAACGTCGATTCGATGTCAGATTGTATCTGTACAGAACAGAAATCCATCTCATTCATGGCAGCGGAATTGTCTATCGCTAGATTATTCACAAGATGCCTCCTTGGTTATAGAAGTAAACGCCATCTGCATGGAAAATTATTTGCTCTTGTTCTAAGCAAAAAAGATGCCACATGCTTCAGATCGCATTCTACTGCGCATGGTTTTTATCATAACGGAATGTTATATGAATGTCAGAGAACCGGCACACAACCATGAGCATCCCGTATTTTCGCAAAAAGCAAAAATATTTCTGCAAATATAAGGCGCTATCCAATGATTTCAAAAATATTATAAATAGTTACAAACAGATGTTTTTATTTGCATTCTGCGAATCGCATTTTGCAAAACAGGATATATCTGAAGCGAAAAATATGATAAAGGCAGGCGAAAAAAAGGAAGGGCTGTGTGACCGTACACAAGGGCGCCTGCTCTGAGGCGCCCTTTCTCTGTACGCAAACTCAGTAACGTTCAGAATGTGGCTTTGGCATCCGCCACAGAAGAATGAATTGCAAAACCGCTGGTTTCCTCAAATCCTTTCAACTCGGCTGCCAGCCCCGCAGACCCGACAAACCGCAGATGAATTCTGTTTTTTTCGCAAGTCTGAACAATGGATGTAATCAGTTTAACGACCAACATATTTATTTCTTTGGTTTTATTGGCATTCAGAATAAAACGGGACAGACCCTTGGCAGCCATGGATTTGATGGCCATACCGAAATTGCCTTCAATTTCCGCAACAGTCGATCTGTCCGCTTTTTCGGGCAGTGTCAGTACCTGGATGTCCTCATAAACAGAAAAGAAGGGGCTGGAAAACTCATTGACAGCAGTGGTGCCTTTGGGCTCAAGGGTAAAAATCTTCGTTACCCTTTCAATCAACTGTTCTCCTTTAAACGGTTTGACCATATAGTCTTTCACGCCCATCTTGACGATCTGCATGACATTGTCCTTGCCGGACTCGGCTGTCAGCATGATCACCGGAATGTCTTTCAACTCCGGCTGCCCTTTCAGTTTTGAAAGCATCTCAATGCCATTCATCACCGGCATGGTAATGTCCAGCACAATCAGATCAGGTTTGTCCCGACTCACAACGGAGAGTCCTTCGACACCGTTTTCTGCCTCGATCACCACACAGTCGTACGCAGAAAAAGCCTTGGCTACAATTTTTCGAATGGTTTTGCTGTCATCAACGGCAAGTACTTTCAATGCCATAAAATTCTTCCTCCATATCAGCTCAAAAGCTTGAGTTTGTTTTGCTGACTTCTATATCCATATCAGAAATCAGTTGACGGTCTTGATAAAAACTTCCACCATCGCCAAATGCCCCTCCTGCTGAAATGCAAATCTTTCATGCCGCATCCAGCCTTTGGATTCGATGACAAAATCATTACCTCGCGTGATGCTGGGAATTGAAAGCTGGCAGGGGAACCCCGCATCGCAAAGACGCGACTTCAAATCGCCTCCGATCATGTTGCTGACTTCGCCGATCACGTCGCTGATTTCTCCCTCGTCCTCGACCTCGTCAAGCTCCATTCCCAGCATTGCGGCGGTCATGACTCGGGCGAACGGTGTCGGCACATGCACACAGATATTTCCCATAACATCACCGGCAAAGCTGACGCAGCCGACAATCTTGTTGGGAGATTTCATCGGCAGTCGGCTTTCGATCACATTAAGCTTCATCGACAGCATTGTCTGAAACACATCCCGCGTTGAATTGATGGCAAATCCGATCAGGTCCAGCTTGTTAATATCGCTCATAAACCTTCCTCATAAAAAAATAATATATTTCAGGAGAGATTGAGATGGCCGCATCGAAATTGAAATCCGGGAGGCCGCTAAAGAACATAACTTGAAAAAGTATCACCTCCTGCCGTCAACGACACGGCAGCCGTATGACAACTGTCGTACCCTCATTCGCTTTACTGTCCACCCGGATGGTTCCGCCATGATTTTGGATAATGCCATAACTGATGGAAAGCCCCAGCCCGGTACCGTTTTTCAGTGTTTTCGTAGTAAAAAACGGATCGAAAATTTTGTCAATCACATCTTCAGGAATTCCATGTCCGGTATCCCGGCATATAATTTCAATCCACCCCGAATCGGAGCTGCCGGAAGGCATCTTTCGCGTTGAAACATTCAGTTCCCCGCCCCGCGGCATTGCATCTCTGGCATTGGACAGCAACGTAAACATGACCTGGGTCAGACTGTCCGCGTTTCCTTCAATCGGCGGCAAATCTTCCTGAAGATCCAACACATTATGAATATGGTCGTAGCGGTGTTCATGCTCGAATAGTTGGAACACTTTTCGTATCAGCGTATTGATGTGTACCTTCTCCATACTGGCGCCGGATGTTTGGGAAAACTGATACAGCCCGTTGACAATTCGTGATATTCGTTCGGTCTGCTCAGACATGATGGACAGGTACCGTGTCGTACGTTCATCTATTCCCTCTTTCATAGCCAGCAGTTGAATATATCCGGACAGGATATTCAGCGGATTCAGGATTTCATGAGATGCACCGGTTGTCAGCCTGCCGATGGACGCCAGTTTTTCCGCCTGGAGAACTTGTTTTTGTGCCCTTTGAAGCGACTCGTGATCTTTTTTCAGCCGATCATATAACAGGGAATTTTCCATCACCAGGGAGCATTGTTTGGCCAGCATGGCCAGAAGTTTCATGTTTTCCTGAGTAATGGCGCTTTCTTCGATGCCGGTCACGATGAACACCATGCCCAGTGTACGCTTGGCCGTGACCAGAGGAAGCATGATAATGGTTTTGTTGTTTTTAAGCGCTAAAGAAGGCACCAGTGCAGGTTTTCGGCGTCGAATGATCCAGGAGAACATCCCGCATTCGATCTGATGCTCCAGCTCGCTTTGGCAGACAAAGCTCATGGATGAGGGAGACGCACTTTTCAATACGAATTCATGGCTTTGTTCATCCACCATGAATAAAGCGCATGCTTCCATTTTAATCGAATTTCGGATTTCATTGAAAAAAACTTTCCAAATCTGATTGATATTCGCAGTAATATCAACTTTATCCTGGAGTTGGGATATCTCTTCCATCTGGTCGATAAATTCCAGAACCGCCTGATACCCTTTTTCAATCAGGGCAATGTTTTTTTCAGAATCGTCGGTTATCATATCATGTAGACAATCAATATTTCGTTTGTTTCATGGTTTCAGAAGGCAGCCCCCACCCTTTCAACTTCTGCGAACAGCTATAGGCTTTCAGAAAATTCATTTCGCAAGGCGGCAGGGAGGATATAATACTATAGTATATCTCCGGCCGATAACGCAGCGAAATGAATCTTCTGAAAGTCTATAGCTACATCTTTCCGGTAACCACCCAGTTGATATCCTGAAATTCCCGTTCGATCTCATGTACAATGGGCTCTAACATATTCAATTTCAGGTTTAGAGACGTCCATCCCTCCGGATTCAGGGCAGGTATTTTATTATCGCCGCCGGATCCCAGATCGATGGCTCGGGCCAGAATATCCGCCAGATGGATAATGGACGTCTCCCTGACGAACCTGCCTGCCAGCTCCGGCTGATGGTGATATTCCAGAATATTCATCAGCTTTAGAGGCAGATTCCATTTTTCCGATAACAGCTTTCCGACATCTGGATGTGTAAACCCCAACACCTCGTTTTCGGCTACAATAATCAAGGAGTTCTGCCGTTTTGCCAGCGCCATGACTTTGATGAAGTCATCGGGTAGAAACAGCATCTCCACAATCTTGCCGATATCGTGAAGCAGCCCGGAAACAAACAGCTCCTCGACCTTTTCATACCTCAGATAGGATCCAATGACTTTGGCGCCGATAGCACACCCCAGGGAATGGTCCCAGAACCGTTCCTGAATGATGCGCTGGTCTTTGTAGCGGCTTGAAAACATGTCGAAAACCGATGTTGTCAGCAGCAGGTTGCGGATAGCGTCAAAGCCCAGCAGCACAATAGCGCCTGTAATCGTAGAAATTTTCTGAGGAAATCCGTAAAATGACGAGTTGACCAGTTTTAAAAGACGGGCTGTCAGCACCTGGTCATCGGTAATAACGCTGGCCAGATCTCGTGCGGAAGATTTAGGATTGTTAACCAGCTCCGTAATTTTGAGAACAGTTCGGGGAAGGGTCGGCAAGTCATCGATCTGGTCGATGATGCGTTTGATATTTCTGGGCGCCATATTATTTTTCTTTTTGTTGCAGGCGTTTTTCCAAAAGATTTCCGGCAACTCGCATGATCTCTTCCATGACCGGATCCGGGAGCGTCTCTGAAAATTTTATTCGCAGTGATTCGTCAATGGTATCCCTGAGCGCCGTCTCGGTATTCACCTGAACGGTGGCGCCATCTTCCGCAGCTCCATCCACCCAAAGTTCACGGATGCCCCAGGATTTCAGCATGTAGATGCTTTTCTCGGTCAGTTGGACATTGGACTTGAGCAGCAGAGCGTCTTGAATCGTGAAAACAGATTTGGCCACCGTCATTCCGGGCACAGCTTTGTCCAGTTCGATTTTATACATAAAAGAACCTGCGTCATTTCGGTTGGAGATGGAGCAGCGCCAGCGTTTCCACCAGATGCTTCAGATTGACGGGTTTCTGGAGATAATGATCTGCGCCGGCGCCCAGGGCTTCGACAATGGTTTCCGGATCCCCATAAGCGGACAGCATAACCACTCCTGTTTCAGGGCTGTTTTGTTTAATGGTTTTAAGCACTTCCATTCCGCTCATCCCCGGCATCCGGATATCTAAAACCACAACATGGGGCTTGATCTCTGAAAAAGCCGCCAAAGCGTCTTTTCCGTTTGAGGCTGTCGTCACCGAATATCCGCTCAGCGTCAGATATTCCTGCATCAGGTCTCCGACAAACAACTCATCATCCACCACCAGCACCCGTATTGGTTCCATCCTCCAGATTTCCTTGTCTGACGCACAACAACGTCCAGCGAGAAAGCCATCCTGCCGCCTGAAAAACATTCCCTGAAATTCTCTTCAAGAGTACGGCGCTACGCATGCGCATATGAAATTCTAAAGATGTTCAGGAAAAAGCGGCAGGAGATGTGACAGGAGAATTATCATGACGACAATTCGATATCAAGACAAAAACAGGCGGGACTATCTAATGGATATTCGCAAGCTATACTTTTTTATCAAACAGTATCCCGATCATTTTATCCATTTTGGCCGCCAGATCCAGAAATTCCTGATCCGGAATTTCGCGAATCACCTTGCCGGAATCTTTATCGATGACTTTCACCATCATCCGGCCGGTCTCCTTGTACTGGGTAAATTCCAGTTCAATATATTGCATCTGACTGACCTTGTTCTGAAAATCTTTCAGCATGGCCGTCAGTGCAGAATCAGATTTTGCAGACTGTTGCTGCCCCTGATTCTGGCGTTTAAGCTGGTCCTGATTTTTCAGATCAATCTGATCCGACGGCTGAACCGGATCTACCTCAGGGGTACTCTGCGGCTGCGCCGTGGGAGGATATCCCAGAGAGTTCGTATCCACAAAACCGGTTTGCAGCTTCTGAACTTTTACGGATTGTAACAATTCCATAACACCCCCCTATAATTGCAACGACATTTTATCTGCCATAAGCGTAAAGCATTTTTCGGCCGTCGGCAATTCGTTTCAATGACATGACAATCTCATGCTGCCTTGCCTCGATAGCTATTTCAACTTCCCGTATCCGGTCCAAAAGCGTGTGAAGCCGGTTTTCCAGCGCCTTATCCGTGATCTGCCCCAAGGCATTCAGTTCGCGCATTAACGCAGCCTGTTCCTGAGATAACAGTTCCAGCGTCTTTATATCCATCTGCTGCAACGCATCCATGGCCCGATCTGCAGTCAGCGACAGACGATGCAATATGGTTTCATGATCGCTAAGCGGCAATGGAGAATCCTTTCTTTAAACCGGATGCATCCGAAAACGCTGGACTCGCAGCAGAAGCCTTCTGCTGCTGCGCCAATGCGCCCTGAAATCCATCTCGAATGGTCGCCATGAGTTTTTCAACTTCCTGAAGCGCGGAGTCGTCGTTTTTCAAATTGGCTATCGTCAGACGTTCCAGAATATACCGGTACAGTGCAGAAAGGTTTTCCACCAGTTTGATTCCCATATCCCTGTCCAGCGCGTTGTCCAGCTCAGCGATAATGGCAACCGCGCTGCAGATATTCTCTCCCTTTATCTTCGGATCTCCCGCCTCAAGCCCGCGTCTGGCAGACTGAATATGCCGAACCGTCCCCTCCAGAAGCTTTATCAGCATGATTTCCTTGCTGTCAATCGTATTGGCGATCCGGCTGTAAGCGCTGTAACCTGCATATGCCATGGATTTTTCTCCTCTGCTATTTACTGCTGCTACTGCTGGCCCAGTTACTCTGGAGCTGAGACAATTGCGTGGTTAAAGAACTGGCGGTATTTTTGTAATTGCTCAAAATGACCTCAAGCGCTGAAAACTGTGTCTGAAGCCGCGTCTGATTTGCGTTCAGGCGCGTCGTCATGTCACTGATTTCTTTGTCCATGCTGGTCAGAATGCTTTGAATGCCTTTCGTACGAGTGGCCAGCAAACCACTTGTGGAATTCAGGATATTGTTCAGCACACCGGACATCGTGGCGCTGAAGCCCTGCGTTCCCGTGGTGGTTCCTGTCGTGGATGTCGTGCTTGTCGATGTAAAAAAAGTGGCCACTGCTGTCGGGTTGCTGCTCAGTTTGGATGACAGCGTCGCAGAGTTAAACTGCAGCTTGCTGAGTTTTGTGGGATCATCCGGTGTTGACTGGGTAACTCCCATATCCGCCAGCGTGCTGAACCCGGATGCCAACCCGGATACGGCATTCAGAGCCGTTTTTGTGATTTGAGACTGAATCATGCTGGTGGTGGAATCTCCAAACAGCGTTCCGGCCGTGTGGGTGGATGAATCATAACTCTGCTGGGTATTCAGCGTATCCACCAGTGAGTTATAAGCCGTGACAAACGCATTTACACGCGTGTTCAAAAGCGTGTAATCCTGCTGCACCGTCAGCGTTACGGGAGTGCTGGTATTGGCCCCCTGAAGATTCAGCGTCACCCCGCTGATCACGTCGCTGATCGTGTTGGAAGACCGCGTGATGTTGGTAATGCCGTCCACCGAGATGTTGGCATCGGCTGCGGCCTGCTGCTGGGTAAGATTATAGATTTTGGACGTACTGTCATAGACCAGCCGCGACAGGCCGGTGGTATCCTGATTCAACGGATCCGTAGAAGATGTGGTGCCGGATTCAGTCACCGTAAGGCTGATCGTATTGGCAGTGCCGGTTTTCTGGCTTGTCAACATCAGATAGTAGCTGGCGCCGCTGTAAACAACATTGGCGGTTACTCCGGCATTGGCGTTGTTGATCGATTGGGCCACGGTTGAAATGGTGTCTGTGGAACCCACCGTGATATCTGTGGCCGTGTTGCTGCCCACTTTCAGGTGAATGGTTCCTGCGCCCACAGCTTCAGTTCCGGTAAATCCCGTACTATTCAGCTTTTGAGCGGCCGCCAGTGTATTGACGGTTATGGAATATGACCCGGCCGTCGTCGCCGTTGTTGCTGTTGCGGTTAATAAACTGGTGTTGCTGGAGGTTGCACTGCTGCTGGTCACATTGTCTTTAGACGCCAGATTGGTGACCGCACTCTGCAAATCGGTCAGATTTCCCTGGAGCGTGCTGTAAGAAGACAATTCCACCTGATACGCCGCTTCCTGTTTCTGCAGCGCAATGATGGGCTGCTGCTCCACCGCCTGAAGCTGAGAAATGATGGATGTGGTATTAAGACCGGACACCAGACCGCTGACCGAAATACTCATAACCTGCCTCCACTATTGATGGCTTCGTAAAAAGTCCGGAGGGAAAATCCGGATACTCGGAAAATCCCTCCGGGGTAAAGGTCAAAATACTGCTGGTATTACTTCAGCAAAGACAGCACCTGCTGTGGAAGCTGCTTGGCCTGAGCCAGCATGGCGATACCCGCCTGCTCAAGAATTTGCTGCTTGCTGAAATTCGTTGTTTCCGCAGCAAAGTCCGCATCCGTGATACGTCCACTGGCTGTTGAAAGGTTCTGCGAAATGTTCTGCAGGTTCGTGATGGTGGCATCCAGACGATTCTGGAGCGCACCCAGCGTACCCCGGTTACTGGACACTGTATTCAAGGCGGCATCTATCCGGGTGATGGCGTCGTTGGCGTTGGCCAGACTGGCGACGCTCAATCCGGAGCCCACAGTATCCGAACTGCCCCCCTCCTGCGTAAAACCGGCCGCCGCAACATTGTTACCGGATACCTTGACGGCGGCACCGCTGGCTGATGTCAGTGTGATGTTGGCCAGCGTGGTTTGTGTTGTAGCTGATCCGGTAAGCGTGAATGTCGAACTGGTGTCATTTACTGTGATACCCGTACCTGACGACGTCAACACAAGCTGCCCACTCGCATTGGTGGAGGCCACAACACCACCCGTGGAAGTCGCAGCGTTAATACTCGTCACAACTGCATTGATATCCGCCGCTGAAGCCAGACTTACGGTTCCGCCATTGATCGTAATACTCGATGCGGCAGCACCCGTGTCATTAGCTAAATTCAGAGTATATGCCTGCGTTGTTGAATAACTGGCTGTCACTCCGCTCGAGGAGGAAATGTTGTTGATGGCTGTTGTCATAGCGGTGACACTGCCGCTCGCTGAAGCGCCGACCGTCACTCCGTTAATTACCAGATCTCCTGCTGCAAGGGCATTTGTGCCTACCGACCCGCCCGACACACTGGAGGCGCCCGTCGAGGCGTTGAATCCCCACTGCTGCAGATTCGATGCCGTGGTTGTTGCGCTTACGGTGATGGTTGTATTGTTGGCGCTGGTGCTGGAAAGAGATACATATCCACTATAAGTACCAACCGTCAAACCGGAATTTGCTACCGTACCGGAAGTAGCCCCCGACGTATTCCCCACCACGATGTTCGCCCCGGTGGTGTTGCTCAGAGTGACCGTGTTGTCTGAATTCAACACTGCCGTAACCCCAGCACCGCTCTGATTGATGTTGTTCACCAGATCCGTCATGTTACCGGAAGCCGCAATCACCGTGCCGTTGACCGTCAACCCTGAAACATTGCCGCTGACATTTCCGGTTCCTCTGTAGGTATTGTAGGCGGTCGCGGCAACGCCTGTGGTAGAGGAATAATTGTTGATGGCTGCAGCTTCCTGCTGTGCAGTCATTTTTGTCTGAGTTGTACTGGTGCCGGAAGCCGTATAGGTGATCGCCGTACCATTAATAGTCAAACCGCCAATGGTCTGACCGCCTGATACCCCTGTACTCTCAGCAACCCGTCCGCTGTTCACTGTTCCCAGCGCAGAATAGCCGTCTAGACCCAGTGCGGCAGTTTTGCTGTTTTGCAGACCCACGGATATGGTCTGCCCGGAGTTGGCGCCGATCTGAAACGTCTTGGTGCCGCCGGTGCCATCCAGAAGGCTGGTGCCGTTGAACTGTGTGGCGCCGGCAATCCGGTTGATTTCAGCAAAGTACTGATCCATGGCCGACTGCAACGACGCACGGTCCGAAGTGGAGTTGGTGTCATTGGAAGCCTGAACCGCAATGGTTCGCATGGACTGCAGCAGGTTGGTGATTTGCTGCATCGCACCTTCTGACGTCTGCAGCATCGAAATACCGTCATTGGCGTTTCTCACTGCCTGGTTAAGCCCGTTAACCTGGGCGTTCATGCGGGTCGAAATGGCCAGACCCGCGGCGTCATCCTTCGCGCTGTTGATTCTTAAACCGGATGACAACCTCTGTAAAGATTGATCTAACGAATTCTGCGTTGAATACAGATAATTCTGGGTTGACAACGCATCACTATTGGTCATTACTGAAAGTGCCATAATATATTCCTCCTTGAATATAGAACTGATTCCGGGCCTCTATGCCCATAAGTAAAACGAAATACTCACTTTTTGTTAACGCGGTCATCGTCTCCATGACAATGACATTTACATCATTTTACTATTTCTGATCTCCTCCGGCGCCGGACACCGGTACCATTAGGGAAGACATTGACGTTTTCGGACCACCTCCTTCTTGTTCACCGCTTGCTGATCTTCATAATGATTTGACTTGTTAATTCTGTTATCGGTATCTTATGAAAAACCTTTAGCAGTTTTTTTGAAGATTTTTCAGTTTGTTTCATCCTCTTTGTCGATTTGTATCGGCAGTTCCCGGGAAAGCTTTAGCAGTTTTTTTAAATACATCTATGCCATAATATCGACAATGCTGCCGGATGCGCCTGAAACGCCAAAATTTCCGCTGTCGCTGTCACCGCCGGACTCGGCAGTCGAACTGCCTGACGGTGATGCTTCGACGCCCTTGTGATGATGGCCTTTCATATTTTTTTGAATCCGGGACAATATCTGCTGCGAACCGGATTGATATATGCTGTTATTTGAAGAAACTCCCGATATTGACATAACCATGCCCTCCATTTTCCTGATGGAAATTGTTTTTAAGATACAGGCAAACCACCGCCTGCCGGCATATTCCGGCAGGATTCAGTTGCCGATTCCCGAAGTATCAGAAGTGGAAATCCGCAATTTATCCTTCACTATTTCAGCAACTGCATCACTTCCTGTGGAAGCTGCTTGGCCTGCGCCAGCATGGCCACCCCTGCCTGAACCAGAATCTGGGATTTGCTGAAATTAGCGGTTTCAGAGGCAAAATCCGCATCCGTAATTTGCGAATTGGCGGTGGAAAGATTCAGGGAAATATTCTGAAGGTTGGAAACCGTGGAATCCAGCCGGTTCTGAACAGAGCCGAAATTCCCCCGTATCTGCGACACCGTGTTGATGGCCGCATCAATCCGGGTAATGGCGATGTTGGCGTTCGCCAGATTGGAAACCCGAAGCCCGGACCCGACGGCTTCCGAACTGCCGCCCTGTTCCGTAAACCCGGCCTTGGCGATTGTCGCTGCTGAAGTGCCGGTTATCCGGATATCCGCCCCATTGGATGACACCAGCATAATGCTGTTGCCGGTTTTACTGGCTGTCACACCGCTTTGAGTGGAAACGCTGTTGATGGCCAGTACCATATCGTCCACACTGCCGCTGGCTGAAGGCCCGACAGACACGCCGTTGATAACGATATCTCCGGCAGCCAGAGCGTTTGTCGTAACCGCCGTTCCGGTCACTGTAGAGGCGCCGTTGGAAACATTAAATCCAAAAGTATTCATACCTGTCGCGCCTGTGCTGCTGTCGGTTCCAACGGTAATCGTCGCATTGTTGGTAGCGGACAACGCCAGATAACCATGATATGTGCTGGCGGCCAGTCCGGAATTGTTTGTTACCCCTCCGACAGTGATATCATTACCTGTGGTGTTGCTCAGCGTTATCGAACCGTCTGAATTGAGTACTGCTGTGACTCCCGTAAGTCCTGAAACATCCCGATTGATGTTTCTGACCAGCTCGTTCATGCTGGCGGAAGAGCCGACAGAGTAGCCGTTAATCGTCAGACCGGATACCACCCCCGTGACATTGCCTTGGCCTCGATAGGTATTATATGCGGTTGCGGTGACGCCGGTGGTTGCAGTGTAAGTGTTAATGGCCGCTGCTTCCGCTGCTGCACTGGTGGCGCCCGCCATCGTAATGTCGGTGCCATCAATCGTCAGCCCAACGGTTGAAGCCGAGGTGCTGATCCGTCCGCTGTTCAGGCTGCCCAGTGGCGAATAGCCGTTCAGACTCAAGTCCTGAGTCTTGACGCTGGCCAGCGATACATTAATCGTCTGGTCAGCGTTAGCCCCAACCTGAAAAGTTTTAGAACCGCCGGTGCCGTCCAGCAGATTGACGCCGTTAAACGAGGTGGAGCTGGCGACACGGTCTATTTCCGCATAGAGCTGATCCATCTGTGCCTGAATCGATGCACGGTCGGACGTGGAATTGGTATCATTGGATGCCTGAACGGCAAGCGTTCGCATGGACTGCAAGAGGCTGGTAACCTGCTGCATGGAACCTTCCGCAGTCTGAAGCATGGATATTCCGTCATTGGCGTTTCTCACCGCCTGATTGAGACCGCTCACCTGGGAAGTAAACCGGCTGGAAATAGCCAGCCCCGCCGCATCATCCTTGGCGCTGTTGATCCGGAGCCCCGATGACAGTCTTTCCAGAGACTGGTTCATCGCATTCTGATTATTATTCACATCGATTTGCGCCTGCAGAGAGGGGATGTTGGTATTGATTGTCATAGACATAGTTATTTCTCCTTTTTCGTAGGTCGGGATGCCTTCCCGACATATTCAAATAACAGTGATGCCGGGATCCATTCCCGACCTACTCGTGATACGTGATATAATCAGTCAATATTTTGACAAAGTCTTTCATGTCAGTTTTCTGTCGAAGCGTTCAGCCGCCGCCACATGGTTTCATAGGCGGATTCCAGTGACCGCGTCAGGGAGTGCGCATCCATCAGAGGTGAATCTCTCATCATTTTTCTTAACATGGAACGTGTCTGAGACAGCAAGTTCACATCCTCGCTCAAACAAACCGCTTTATTTATGTAGTCTTCCACAGAACGGGCAATAAAGGCGTCCAACCCGATGCCCCCCAGCAGACTCACACCCACCCGCGACACATGGTGATCGCCTTCCAGCGCCAGTACGGGAACTCCCATCCACAAAGCTTCGCAGGTCGTGGTCGTGCCGTTGTAAGGGAAGGTATCCAGCGCCAGATCGACCCGCTGGTACAGCTCGAAATGCTGATCAAACGGCAGAAACCCACAGAGTTCGAGCTGCTGAGCCCCGATCCCGCAATCTGCAAATTGCTGTGTCAGCCGCTGCTGCACATTGATGTCCGTCAATGCCTGTGATTTGACAATCAGCCGCGAGCCAGGCGTTAACCTCAGTATGGCCGACCATGTCTGAATGACCTGATCGGTGATCTTGGCTCGATTATTAAAAGAAGCAAATGTGATGCCGTTATTCTTTAATGCCGGAAGATCGGATACCTCGGGCAGATTCGCCGGCGGAAGATAGCATAAAAAGCTTCCGGGAAGCCGGATCAGTTTTTCCGTGTACCAGTGGTCGGTCACCCCCGGTGGATCCGCCGCCGCATCGGTAATACGGTAATCCATGGCTTTCAGACCGGTCGTGTTGGGATAACCAATATAGGAAACCTGCACTGCAGCAGGTTTTCGCGCCAGAAGCGGCATGCGGTTGTTGGATGTGTGACCCGCCAGATCTACCAGTATCTGCACACCGTCGGCCTGTATCAGCGACAGCAACTGACTGTCGCTGACGCCATAGCAATCCCGCCACTGCCAGTTCAGCGCCTTCAGGCGCTGCGTCACCGTATCCGGATACGAGGTATCGGAATAACATGTGATTTCAAACCGCCCGGCGTCATGACATTGCAGGATTGGTTCGATAAAATAGGACACCGAATGTTTCTTGAAATCCGGCGACAAATACCCGATATGAATCTTGTCATCAGAATTCCGACGGACCACCGGAGCGGACGCTATGGGCGTTACCCCGGAGCCATGACGGCGATCCCATTCCAGATGCGCCTTAAACACAGCATCACGACTTTCGATATGATCATAATTCAGGGCCAGCAATCTGTTGGAATGCGCCCCCGCATAGTCCGGCTTTGCCTGTAGCGCTGCGTCATAACAGGAAACCGCTTCTACGATCCGTCCCTCATTCTGAAGCGTCACCCCCAGATTATTCTGAACATACGGATGATCCGACTTGATCTCGATGGCTTTTCGATACCAGATTTCCGCCTCGGACAACTGATGCTGTTCACGATGGATATCGCCGATATTGTGAAAAGCCTCTACGCTGTTCGGATTGATTTCCAATGTCTTCCGGAAACAGAACAGCGCATCGTCATACATATGGAGATGGTTGTAAACAGCGCCCAGATTGTTGTAGGCGTCCGCGAAGTCGGGCTTGAGTTCGATGGCTTTGCGGTGGCAGGCAATGGCTTCATCGGTTTTTCCCTGACTCTTGCGGGTATTACCCAGGTTGGAATAAACCTCGGCGTAATTCGGATTCAGAGACAGCGCCCTCTGATAGTTCTCGACGGCTTTTTCATACTCCCCCAGGGCATTGCAGGCGGCGCCCAGGTTATAAAAAAACATGGGAACCGATGGAAGCAGCCGCACTGCCCGCTCGATCAGATCGACAGCTTTTCTTGACTGACCGCTTTGATGCGCGATAACGCCCGACAGATGAAGCGCATTGGCGTCATCCGGATTTTGTTTCAGCACGCGGGAGTAGATGGCATCCGCTTCCTTGAAATTTCCGGCCCGATGCAGTTGCACCGCCATCTCCATTTGCTGCGCTGTCGATGCATGCTTCTGTTTTTTCCCGCTGCGTTCGCGGGATTTCAGATCACATTTCGGTGTGTTTGACTTCGGGTTGCAAATGTTTTCTTTAACCGGTTCCACAACTGGCTCCAAAACCGGAGAAGCCCAGCGTTCACGGGTTTCCAGAACAAATTTCATCAGCCACTGATAAACTGAATCTCCCGGATCGGCCACGGCCATTCGGGCGGAAGCAGCCAGAAAAGGCTCATCCACAGCCACATCAGCAACCGGCTTCAGCATATCGATTAATGAATCCAGCAAATATATGGCGTCCTGCCTCAATTCCAGATCACCGGCAATGCGAATGGCCGACAGAATGCGGGGCACCGTCGCCTGGCGGCGCAGCAGATCGGCCATCAGCGTCCAGGCGCGGTTCAGCGCCTGACCCTGAACCGGCGGTTCAAAGGCAGGCATTTGTGATGCGGCGTAAGCCACCAGTATCTGCTGATGGTTCTGCCACTCCGGGTCCCGCACGTGTTGGGCGCAATACGCTTCCCACTGAGGAAGAAACCGCAGCACATATGGAAACGCCGGCAGATAATCGAGCCACAGCGTCGGCGGGAACGCCGGAAGCATGTCATTATTTTTGTTATCCATGTACACCTCACCGGCCATGCGCAACATGGACACCGACATTCTTAAAATTGGCAGGGCTTGCGCCAGCCTGTTGAAAGATATCCATCATCGGCAAGACTAAACCCGCGCCGTTCTCCACATTGCCGAAACGCTCCTGAATCAGACGCATTCTTCGATCCATTTCCGGGCTGAAATATGGATAGGCGCGCATTGCTTCCAGATTGAACAAAGAGCCTTTGCCGGTAAAATAGGATGAAAACGACCGATACCGTTCACGGGCCTCAAGTGCTGAATAATACGCCCACCGAACGGGTTCATCGCCGGGGTCATCCGAGGCCATCCGGATCGACAGCGGCAGAAACGGCTCATCAACAGTCAACCTTTCCGAAGCCATGAACGGTCCCAGAAGATGGTTCAGAATGGTAACGGCGGTTTCGCGATATCCCAAATCCAGAGTTATCCGCACCGTGGAAAGAATTCTGGCCGAAGTTGCGTTATTACGCAGCAGATTTATCATGGCGGTATGGGCGTTAACCAAGGCGTTATACCGCACGGATGCCCCATATTCGGACGACTGCGACACGGCGTAAAGACTCAGTGCCTGCTGATACATCATCCAGGCGGCGTCTCCGGCATGACTCCGTTCATATTGCTCCCATGCAGCAAGAAAACGCCGGGTATAGGGAAAACCCCGAAGATACGTTTTCCAGAAATCCATCGAAACCTGGGAAGATATCGGAGCGTTTTCTTCAACGCCTGTCAGAAAGCCATTTTGGGAAAGAAGTTCCGCTCGATCCGGCTTGCAGGAAAACAGGTTTAGTTGAAATGCATCCAGCTTTTCCTGAATATGAAACGGCGTCAGAACGTTCAGCCCGGGAACCAGGCGATACGGCTGATACCCAAGTTCCTGAAGCTGGCTAATGATATCCAGTTTATAGTCATCATACTTGATTTTATATTGAATCAGCGGAGAGGCGGTTCTGAAAAAATGCGTTCCCTGCGAGAGAAGATCGTCGTACAGATTTTCGGCGTCAATACGCATGAAATCGATATCCGGTTCCATGACATGTGCGTCAATCCCGGCATCCAGACCTGTAAATACGGCATGTTCGGCGAACATCTTCAAAAAATCAGCATCTGGCGCGATATACGGAATTACCGCAACATGATCTAACCCGTTCATCTGAACGCTTCGGTTCAGATACGCCGCCCTTAACCGGTCCGGTTCGACTGCCCACACCTTGCCTACTGTCGCCACATGTCGCCCGGCTGTCAACGTATAAGCGCCATACCCTGCACCAATATCCACTACCTTCATGCCGGGCTTCAAAAGCGCCCGGACAAAATGGATTTCCTCTTCAAACGTGTCTTCCTGCTCCAGCAATGTATAAGTCCCCAGCTCATCGAGCGAATCGGGAACATGGATCGCGATATCGCCGTGGATATGAACAGTACGCCCCCCTGCCCCGTCATTTTCATCCGCAACCCGCGCCTCACACCAGTTTTCCCACATGCTGCGATAGGCGGATTCCAGCTTGACGATAAAGGCGTTTTGATCCATCAGGGAAGACGACAGCATTTTCAAACGCAGCATTTTCCGCTGCTGACACAGCCAGTTCACGTCAGTGGCCAATGCCTTTGCTGTTTCGATGTATTTGCTTTCAGATGCAGTAATCCCTTCCGGTAGCCCCACCTGATGCAGGATGCTCGCGCCCACGCGGGAAGCGTGAGTACCCCCGGACAGCGTTATGACCGGAATCCCCATCCACAGCGCCTCGCAGGTAGTGGTAGTGCCGTTATACGGAAAGGTGTCCAGCGCGATATCCACCCGTTGATAGAGCTTCATATGCTCCTGAAAAGGCAAATACGGCGTCACCTCGATCCGGGACGCTTCCACCCCGTGCTGCACGAACTGCGACAGCAGATGCGCCCTGGCCTCTTCGTCTGAAACAATGCTCGATTTCAAAATCAGTCGGGAGTCCGGAACCTGAAGCAGCAACGCAGACCAGGCGGCGATGACGGATGCGTTGATTTTAGCTCTGTTGTTAAAAGACCCGAACGTAACGTGCCCGTTTGACAGTATTGGAGCCTCCGAGACATCCGGTGTCGGCGTCGGTGCCTGATAGCAGAGAAATCCGCCCGGAAGGCGGATAAGCCGCTCGGTATAATAGGAATCGGCCACGCCCTCCGGATCTGCCTGATCGTCCGTAATGCGGTAATCCATGGTCGTCAATCCCGTGGTGTTAGGATATCCCAGATAGGAAACCTGAACCGGCGCCGGTTTTCTGGAAAAAAGCTTCATTCGGTTATTGGCGGTATGGCCTGTCAGATCCACCAGAATGTCGATCCGATCATCCTGAATCCATTTGAACACTTCATCGTCCGTTTTTCGAAGGATATCCCGCCAGTGATCCGCCGTTGTCATCATCAGACGGGTAACCTCATCGGGTTTCTGAACATCAGAATAACAATACACCTCGAACTGCTCCCGATGATGCCGATACAGCGCCGGCTGAATAAAAAACGCCACGGAATGTGTTCGGTAATCCGGAGACAGATACCCAATCCGAATTCGGCGGTTCAGGGTTCTGGAATTGGGATAATTCCGGGCCGCACAAAACGGCGCAGAAGCATAGCGTTTAGCCCACTCCAGATGATAATCAAACACCTCCTGAGGCTGGATACCGGTCAGATACCCAAGACACAGCAGCAGATTGGAGTAGACAAACAGGTTTTCGTGATCCATCTGAATGGCTTTGATGAACCCGTCCACCGCTTTCTGTATTTCGCCCTGATCCTTATAAATGGCAAGCTGGTTGGTAAACGTCCGATAATGATTCGGATCGCGGGACAGCACGTATTCATACCAGCGCGTCGCCTGGGTTAATTCTCCCTGAAGCTGGCAGACCACGCCCAGGTTATAGGCCGCCTCCACATAATCCGGGTTCAGATCAAGCGCGGTTTTAAAGCTGGAAATCGCGGCTTCGATATCGCCGCTGTCTTTGAATACCACGCCAAGATTGTTATGAAAACAAGGATTCTGAGGACTCATCCGGATTGCGGATTGCAGCCATTTAGCCGCTGTCTCCAGCCGCCCGGTCTGATGATCGATCAGGCCCGCCAGATTCACGGCGTCCACATCGGCCGGATGCCGATCCAGATAGCTTTGAGTCAGCGGATCAGCGTCATTGAAACGGCCGGCGTTGTACAAAGACAGCGCTTTCTGGTAAAGCTCTTTGTCGTTGCCGGAATCAACCGGTGTATGGTATCTGCCACTGGATCGTTGCCTGATCTGTAATGCCATATGCCTGTCCTTATTTCTCTTGAAGTGATTACATTTAAAATGTTCTGCGAATTACAGTTCAAGCATGGTAAAAGCAATATCTGTACCATATGTAATCTGTGGCATTATCTTGAATGATTACTTCAGCTTTTTCAGCGATCTTACTTGTGGCAGGAAAAATAAATTGACATGGCTGCATGCGCCTGTCCATATTTTGACAGTGCAACATATGGGAAAACAGCGTTTTGACGAGGAAAATGGAAAACAGAGGAATTGCCGGGATCTTGGTTTTCAGCCCCTTGCCGGTATCTGGATAATGACGAGTTGGTCACCGAAATGGTCGAGAAAACCTGACTTCCGAGTTTATATTACGCCTCCATCAAATATCTGCTTGAGATCAATCTGAAGTTCGGGGAAAATACCGACTGTTACAGTGTCTGGCTCTGCATACACATCCGGCCTTCCGTAAAGGCCATCCGGCCTTAACCGATAGACCATTACCAGCCGGTCAAGCGGCTGTACAATCCAGTATTCGATCACGCCAAACCGCTCATAGAGTTCACGCTTGACAATATGGTCTCTGGATGCGGTTGAGGAAGAGATAATTTCGACAATCCAGTCCGGAGCGCCGAAACAGCCTTTTTCATCTAATTGGGATGGATTGCACACCACCAGTAAATCCGGCTGAACTACCTCGAATACACCTTCGTTACAGACACCGGATTCTCCCAGTCTGACATCAAACGGAGCTAAAAAAAGCTCACAGGTCTTTCCGCGCATGTAAGTTTCAATCTGATATCCAAGCTTTTTGAGAACCGTTTGGTGAGACCGGTTTGGCGCAGGCGACATCAGCACAGGTTCCCCATGAATCAGCTCCCGGCGTTGACCGTCTGCCCATGTCAGATAGTCGGCATAGGAAAATCGTTTTTTCTCGAACGGATGCGAAATCGTCATCGTGGCCCCCCGTAACAACAAAAAACCAGCCCTGCTCTCTTGTTTTTCATTTATGTATCATATATCTTGTCAAGAACTATTTCAATATCATCCATACGGCTTCGTCAAAAGTCCGCATGCTGCGTTATGAAATTGCCATTGTTATCTGGAACGGCAGGAAGAGAGAATATGAGTCTAAGAGATCAAACAATACAGGAAATTTATCGGTTATCTCCAACCGATCTGGCAAAAATATATAATATCATTCTTTCTTTGAAAGGTTCCAATATGGTTTGTGAGAAAAAACAGATTTCTCCATATCTGGTTGCCAGAAAAATCCTTTCAAAGTGCAACATATCTTTATCTCAAGATATTATTGATCAGCGGGAAGACAGAATATGAAGTTCTTTGTTGATACTTCAGCCCTTGTAAAACTTTTTCAAGAGGAAATCGGTATCGGTAGGGAGCGATGAACACAGCTATTGACATGGATCAATTAATTCCGGCCTAGCGTGGCCTCCACGAAGCAGCGCCTATCGGACACATCAAATCTGAAGCGGATTACGAGCAGATCACCTCGATCCTCAATCGGCTTTGGGATGTCGTTCGGGATGACAGTATGCATCCACACCAACCAGCAATCCGTTGCATATTGGTCAGATCAGGCTTTTGGGCAAGGGACTCTCTTGGGAGAATATTTTCATGATCCCAGTGGCGGCATAAGTTGTTTCCCATTCAACTGAACCAGTGCCGGCAGCACACAAACACGATATTTTCCTGTGAATGGATGGGGAAATGCTGATACCAGAAATAAAAAAGGATATCGTTGATTGCTTGAGCAAACCTCCAAAAGCGTTGAGAGTTATTCTGTTTGGTTCCTACGCATATGGGATACCACATGAAGATAGTGACATTGATATTCTGGTTGTCCTGGATAAAAAAGGAAAAGCTCATAATTATAAGTCATTTATTAAAAATCGTCAGGAAGTATCCTTAAGACTACAAAGCTTGAAGAAAAAATATCCTATTGACTTGATTGTCTATACAAATGATGAATGGGAGGAGCTTAAAGCCATCGGGACTTCTTTTATACGGAACATTGAAGAAAATGGGATTTATCTGATATGAAAAAAGGAACGATAGAATGGTTGGAATTTGCCAGAAGAGACCTTGAAGCTGCGCGAATATTGCTCAGTTCAAATTACCTCGCAAATATCGTCATGTTCCATTCGCAACAATGTATTGAAAAATGTCTCAAAGCTTTTCTGGAAGAAAAAATGATAAAAATCCCCAAAATCCATAGTGTGGTTACTCTTTACGCATTGATAACCAGAGAGCATGGCGCATCTTTCGATTTTAATGAAGAAGAACTGGATATGGTTGATCTCGTTTATATTGATACAAGATATCCTGGCGGGTTAGGTTTACTTCCATCCGGGTTTCCAACATATCAAGATGCGATGGGGATATTTGCAACAGCGGAAAAGGTGTACGAAAGAATTTCAAGCGATTTGACTTATGAAAATGGCGCTGGTTCAGTTTAATTGGATCGACTCATCGAATCATTCCGAAGTGTTAAAGTGGAATGATAACAAGAAAAGAACCCAGTTGCACCAGGTACCTTTATCCCCTTAGGCTGATCGCATGGAAGCTGGATCGTTTTTCTCGATGTCGGTCTATTATAGCCCATTGATTCTTATGAATTTTGGCATCCCATTCAACTGAACCAGTGCCGAAACGTCAGAAATGCTTTGAAGGCACCCTATCGATATACTTCGCCCTTAAACGTGGAGAAATAATTATGGCTATGACTATGACTCAAAAACTTTATGACATGGTAAAAGATTTTCCAGAATCAGAAATAGCAGAGATACTGGATTTCGCTGAATTTTTAAGGGAAAAAAGGCGATCTGAAAACATTGAACTGGCAAGCGATGAATTGCTGATTGAGCTAAAAGGAGGATTGGAAAGTTCTCTTGTATTGGCTGGTGATCCTGCGAAGATTCAGGAGACGTTGCGTAATGAGTGGAATTAAATATCTTTTGGATACCAACTTCATTCTTGGCATCCTGAAATCCAACCCCATTGTTCTGGCAGACGTATCTTCGCGTCAGATTCATACCGCCGAATGTGGATACAGCGCCATTACTCGAATGGAACTGCTTGGTTTCCCCGGTATCACAAGGGAAGAAGAATTGACCATCAGACAGAAACTTTCACGTCTTATTTATCTGCCTTTAACAGAGATTATTGAAGATGTGGTGATTGATTTACGCCAGACCCGCAAGATAAAACTGCCGGATGCGATCATTGCTGCAACGGCCCTTTGCATGAGAGCTGAGTTACTAACATTGGATATGCGACTTCTATCCATTATTCAATCTCATTTGTAAATATTCAGTTTTGGGACAAAATTGAGGATAAGGCTGCGGCGCTGGATATCCGCGAAGGTTTGATAGACTTGTATTCAGTCATCAAGGATGCGGATGCGCACATCAAGTTTGCGTTTCTGACGGGAGTGAGCAAATGTTCATAACATCAGCCTGTTTTCGGGTCCGAATAATTTGCAGGACATTACGTTGTACAGCCGATACAGTGCGATATGCGAATACACCGAAGAAGCGTATTCGCACGGGAACTGGAGCGAATTGTAGCTCTTGAAACACCTCTTTCCAACTTTGATGCAGGCAATATTCTGGCTGAATCCCTGCTCTTTCAGTCCGGTTATCTGACGGTGGATTCGGTACACTATATTCCATGTTTTACACAGAGTGTACTGCGGTATCCTAATCTTGAGATTCAGACTGCCTTGAACAGGGCGTTTCTTTCAGCCCTGACTGGGGAGACTGTAAAATATAGTCTGCACGCAAACCAACTGTATGAACTGCTGATGACCGATGATTTTGCTGGCCTGCGTGCCCTGCTCCAGTCCTTTTACGCCAGCATTCCGCATCGGTGGTACACCGGTAACGCCATCGCCCAGTACGAAGGTTTTTACGTCAGCGTATTCTACAGCTATTTCGCAGCTCTCGGCCTGGACATCCGCACCGAAGAATCCACCGACCACGGTTGCATCGACATGGCCGTGGTTTTCGGCGGGCAGGTTTACCTCTTTGAATTCAAAGTGGTGGAAAAAACGCCGGAAGGCAAAGCCATCCAGCACCAGCAGCTTCGGGACATGGGTTATGCGGGTAAATATCGGACTTTGGGATGCCCTATTCATCTCGTTGGAATAGAATTCAGCAAAACAGAACATAATATCATGGGTTTTGAGGTAGAGACGATATGAGGGTACCATGTCTGATCATTCCATATTTCTTATTCCGAAATGAACCGATAATCATCATAGAATACAGGAATTCACCATGTGACCAATACGTCAAATCGTAGATGATATGCCCGAATTGCTTTCTGCTCCCATAGAAATTCTGACATAACCCTACAACGCAAGTTAGTAAAAACAGGGACAAAATATTGTGTCAATAACAATACCAGAATACAGTATGTGGTTATAAAATCGTAAAATTACATTGTAGGGTTAGGGAGCTGTCCAGTTTTCGGGGGTAACTATCAAGTTGTGTTGTAGATATGAGAGCAAAGGAGCTAAATATAATGGTTACTCAAAAAATTTTTTTGAATAAAGAATTCGATAGAATTTGGCAAAAAATAAAGAATATGGAGAATATCGTTTTTTTGAGGTTTGGAGATGGTGAGCGTTCGATTATGCTCGGTAAGCCGGTAACAGCCCAAGAAGGATGGGTTTCGCCTGGATATCTTACAAAATTAGGTAACGATCTATTATCGATTCTGAATATTAATGCAGAAAAAATTTATTTTGGGATTTCTTGCCCATGTTGTGATAACTCGGCATATTACTGGTACAGCACTAGGCTTAGAACAAGTTCCATAACTTTTGCTAACCTATTTGTGAACTGTAATTATAAAAGGTTCATAACAAATTTTGAAAAACTTAAACGAGATGCCATATTTATTGGAAATTATAGAGCCGAAAATAGACCTATCGGAAATTTAAACATTTTAAGATATTATCTTGTGAATGATGATTGCATTTCATTTTGGGAACATGAAGCAGAAAAAATAATTGAACAAATTAAAAACGATTTTGGCTATAGAAATGATTTGTTATACGTTGTGTCCGCTGGCCCGATGTCTGAGCCTATTATAATGAACTTATACAAAAATAATCCTAATAATTGCTACATTGATTTTGGTTCATCTATTGATAAGTACATCCACCAATCTCAAACCAGACCTTATATGGATGAAAATTCCATTTATGCAAAAAGTAACTGTTGGATGTATCACCCTAAAACAACTAATTTTGATGTAAGCGTTGTTCTATCTTTGTACAAACGTCCAGAAAACCTGGATATACAATTCAAAGCCTTCGAAAACCAAACGTTGAAACCAAAAGAAATTCTATTATTCAAAGATGGGATCGAAGATGGTTACAAAGTAGAAATTCCACTTGGATTAAAAGAACAATTCAATTTAGTTGAAGTTAGTGAAAATAATTGTGGGGTATGGGAACGTTTTAGATTTGCACAAAGGGCTAAGTCAAAATATGTTTGTGTTTCAGATGACGATACTATCCCAGGTGAGAGTTGGCTTGAAAATTGCCATAAAAATATGCTTGAACAAGAAGGACTTTACGGCACCATAGGAATAATATTGGAAAAACCTGAAGGTTATCCTCAATGGGGATATTTTCGAGTGGGATGGGATGGACCTTTAGATACTAGAATACAAGTTGATTTTGTAGGGCATTCCTGGTTTTTCAAAAAGGAGTGGTTAAGGTTTTTATTTAGTGGGACTCAACAATTACAGAAATTTAAGATAGTAGCTGAGGATATAAGCTTTTCCGCACAACTTCAAAAACAAAAAATTAATACATTTGTTCCACCACATCCTGAAAATAACATAAAACTTTGGGGCTCTTTGCCTAACTATGCATACTCGTTAGGTACTTCTACTGCTGCGCTTTCACTCTCACCGTTAAATCATCAGAAAATGAATGATGCTATTCGTATTCTGTTAGAAAAAAGATGGAAAATACTAATTCAAACTAATGCGTTATATGTAAACGATGTCAAGAATAACTTATCAGTTTACTTTAGAAATAAGAAACTTAACCACCCTTCATCACAATCCAATCTTATTACTTTAGACAAAAGACATTATGAATCTGGGAAACTTTTCACCAGAACCGCCTTTTACGAATTTGTTCAGAATCTTCACTTGCACAATATGACGATAACCCTGCTGTTCACCTCATCGGTGGATTCCCGGATACTGTGCGATCTGTCTGACCTTCCACGACTGAAAATGTATATTCGGGATAATGGGTCACAAATTCCTGCCGAAAGCATTGCGCTGTTTCAAGACACTGGTATCTTGAATCAACTCCATACGATAACAGATGAAGGCATCCGTAATGTTCAGGGCGCGTGGGATGCCGTCGTGGTGACAGCATCCGATCTGGCGCTGGATACTCTGGAAGATTTCTTTATCACAGCCAATTTCAAACTCCTGCTTATCGCCGATGGCCTTACCTCTATAGAAACCGAGTCGCGCCAAAAGCTGACAGATTTCCTCAAAATGACCGGATTCGAGGCCATCAGCGACACCCCGGTCGCCTATCACTGGAAAAACAAAACCGTCTGCGGCGAGTATTTTTTCTCTCAAAATCGGATATCCGAAGCTCTCAAGTGTTTCGAACGGGCGCTTTTAGACAACCCCGCCGATGAAGACGCACTCAACAATCTGGGGGTAGTATCCTATAACTTCAAAAACTTTCCGGCAGCCGAGAATTTTTTTATCAGAGCCGCCAATCTCAACAGACGCAACAAAAACACGCTGGATAATCTCATCCAGAATTATATGGCGACAGAGCAATTCGAAAACGCCGCCGGCATCCTGAAAGAACGCATTTTCATGGAACCCGAGCAGCCGGACGCCTATTCCTTGCTTGGATTATGCCATGATCGCCTCGGTCATCCCAACGAGGCATATGATGCATATCAAAATGCGAAGAAATTGGGCGGCGATGCGTTCCCGATTCCAGCACATATCGTCTCGGACCATGACAGATATGTGGCTACCCAAAACCGAAACGCATCGAAAAACACCCTCAGAAAAATCCTCGTCATCAACAATTTGTATCCGCCTCAGGAACTGGGAGGCTATGGACGCCTGCTGTTCGATTTTACCAATATACTGAGAAAGCGCGGCCACTCTATTTATGTGCTGACGTCGGATACGCCATACCTGGGAAACACGGTCGGCGATGCGCCGGATGTGGACAGAAGCCTTGAATTGTTCGGCGGCTGGCAGGGCGGTGTCTGTAAGAGCATCGAAAACAGGGAAGAAATCATCCGGATGATCCGTAAGAATCTCTCCAAACTGCAACAGGTATTGAATGAATTTCAACCTGACGTATGCCTCCTGGGCAATATTGATTTTCTCTCAAAAAACATCATGGACCCGATCCTGGAGAAAAAAATTCCAGTGGTTCACCACCTCGGCAATCAATCTCCCGGCTATACGGTTGCAGAAACTCCCAAAAGCAGGCTTTACCATCTGGCGACTGCCAGCGACTGGCTCAAAAACGTCATCAAAAACGATGGATATCCCCTGAAGGATATCAGCGTCATTTATCCCGGCGCCATGGTCGAAGAATTCAGAATGCGGATTCCCCCTTCATACGACAAGCTGCGGATCGCTTACGCCAGTATCGTACTGCCTTATAAGGGCCCCCACATTTTGATCAACGCTCTCAAAAAGCTGAACGATCTCGGCATCGATTTCTCCTGTTCAATGGCCGGAACCACAACGGATGAAACCTTTGTCAACAAGCTTAAGGAATTCATCACCATTCAGGGAATGGACAACAAAATTCAATTCCCGGGATTTCTCTCCAGAGAAGCGCTGAAAGATCTCTTCGCCCGCCACAATGTGCTGGTTTTTCCCTCGATCGTTAAGGAAGCGTTCGGTATCAGCCCGGTGGAGGCCATGGCCGCCGGACTTACGGTCATCACATCCGGAACGGGCGGCGCCAAAGAAGTAGTCGAACACGGCGTCAGCGGCATCATCTTCAAATCGGAAGACGATGCGTCCCTTGCAGATGCATTGATCGGACTGGCGAAAGATACACGAAGGTGGGGACAGATTGCACTTGCCGGACAGCGCAGGGCAATGGAGCTGTTTGATATCGAACATTCTGTGGATGCGCTCGAATCCTGTTTCAGCCGGCTTTTGAAAAGTAAACGGGATTAATTGACGCATACAGCCAGTAACTGCATTTGTGGAGGATATCTATGACCCGCAAACGACTGCCCATCGGCATTCAGACGCTTGCCAAAATCCGCGAAGACAACTGCTATTATGTGGATAAAACCCGGTTCGCCCTTTCGCTCATTCAAAACGGTTCGTATTATTTCCTGTCCCGCCCCCGGCGCTTCGGCAAAAGCCTGTTTTTAGACACGCTGAAGGAACTCTTCGAGGGAAACCGTCCCCTGTTTTCCGGGCTGTACGCGGAAAACAACTGGGACTGGTCCATCCGGTATCCGGTGATTCATATCAGTTTCGGCGGCGGAGTTATTTGTGACCGGGACGATCTGGATAGAACCATCCAGAGTATTTTACGCTATAATCAGGAACGTCTGAAAATTTCATGTATGGAAACGGATCACATATCGTCCTGCTTTGCCGAGATGATCCGCAACACACATGAAAAAACCGGCCAGCGTGTGGTCGTATTGGTGGATGAATACGACAAGCCCATTCTGGATCGAATCGAAGATGAGGCCACCGCTCTGGATATTCGCGAAGGGCTCAAAGACCTGTATTCGGTCATCAAGGATGCGGATGCGCATATCAAGTTCGCCTTTCTGACCGGTGTGAGTAAATTCTCCAAAGTCAGCCTGTTTTCAGGCCTGAACAATTTGCAGGATATCACCCTGGATCACCGCTACAGCGCCATCTGCGGCTACACTGAAGACGATGTGGATGCGGTGTTCGCACCGGAGCTGGAAGACTTGAACCGCGATGAAATCCGCGCCTGGTACAACGGCTATAACTGGACGGGAACATCCGTCTATAATCCTTTCGATCTGCTCCTGCTCTTCAGCAACCGTCAGTTCCGCTCCTGGTGGTTTGAAACCGGACCCCCGACATTTTTGCTTAAACTGCTCATGGAGCGTCGGCAGTTCACGCCGGATTTGGAACATATTGTTGCGCCGGAAACGCTGCTGTCCACCTTTGATGTGGGCAATATTCCGGTTGAAGCCCTGCTCTTTCAGACGGGATATCTGACGGTGGAATTCGTGGAGTTTTTGCCGGGACGTATGGAGCTTGGCCTGCGATATCCGAATCTGGAAGTCAAAGCCGGTTTGAACGACAGTTTGCTGGGAGCGCTTTGCGGTGACCCAAACATTCCCGCCCGGCGGGTGGGACAATTGTACCGTTTATTGAAAGCGAATGATTTTACCGGCCTGCACGCCTTGTTCCAGTCCTTTTATGCGAGCATTCCGCACCAGTGGTACACGGGCAACACCATCGCCCGGTACGAAGGCTTTTATGTCAGTGTTTTCTACAGCTACTTCGCAGCTCTTGGCCTGGATATCCGCACCGAAGAATCCACCAACCACGGCCGCATCGACATGGCGGTGCTTTTCGGCGGGATGGTTTATCTCTTCGAATTCAAGGTGGTGGAAGAAACCCCTGCAGGCAAGGCCATCCAGCAGATTCGGGACATGGGCTATGCCGACAAGTACCGCTCTCTGGGCTTGCCCATTCACCTTATCGGCGTGGAGTTCAGCAAAACAGAGCGCAACATCGTGGATTTTGATGTGGAGACAGTATGAAAAAACGACTGTCTGTCGGCATTCAAACCTTTCGGGAAATCCGGGAAGATAACTGTTATTATGTGGACAAAACGGAATCTTTACTCGATCTGGTGCATCAGGGAAAGTATTTTTTTCTGCCCCGCCCGCACCACTTCGGAATTGCATTTTATTAGCTATAATAGTAACATTATTCTCATGAGTGGTACTATGACCTTGAGGAAGAGGATGTAAATGCCAATTCATTCTTTAAAAAGCAACTCGCGGTTTTCGCAAGCAGTATTTGTTCGTCAAATTATCCAGAGTAATCTACTGGAAGGAATCATTGAAATTCCAGGAAATCTTAAGAATCGCTGGGTAGAGATAATTCTTTTGCCTATTGACAGTGAAAAGTCCAGTCATTACAGGATATCTGCGTCATCTCTTGATCGGTTCGCGGGTGCATGGGATGGTGAACCACTCGTCAGGGAAGAACAAGGAAACTATGAAATTCGTGAGAAGTTAAAGTGATCTTTCTGCCGGATACTAATGCGTGGATTCGTTTTTTAAATCCAGGAGAAAGCCCAGTAAAGGATCGTTTTCTTACTATTGACCCTTCAAAAATTTATCTTTGCGCAGTGGTAAAAGCTGAATTGTTTTTTGGAGCCATGAAAAGCAGCAGAGTCCGCAAAAACATTACGCTTTTAGATGATTTGTTTGCTAATTTCGAGTCGCTTTCCTTTGATGATGATGCCGCCAGAAGATATGGTGAAATACGTTCCGATCTCGTTCGAAAGGGCACACCGATCGGGCCTAACGATTTGTTGATTTCAGCTATTGCGTCAGTACATAATGCAATCCTTGTTACACACAATACCCGGGAATTCGGACGAATCTCAGACTTGACCATTGAAGATTGGGAATAAATCAAGATGGCTGAAATTGATAAACTCATTGAAATAATCAAAGATGTATCTGCAGGAAAATATTCCAACGATATTATGTCTCTGACCGGGCCGGATACGCCGGAACCGATTCGAACGATTGCAGAAGCCATGGGACTTATGATGGTCAAGGTAGAGGCTCGGGAATATCGTCTGGAAATGCTCATTTCAGAGCTGAAAACGCTGAATGAAAAAATCCGTGCGAATACGATCAATACCGTATCCACCATGGCCAAAGCCCTGGCTGCCAGAGATCCTTATACCCAGGGGCATACGGAACGGGTCGGCTCTCTGGCTGAGCAGATTGCCACAGAGATGGGGCTTGAAGCCGGTGAAATCGAATTTATCCGTCTAGGTGGCCTCCTGCATGACATCGGCAAAATCGGTTTTCCGGATCACTTGTTTATGCCGCATGAGGCAAAAAATCCGCCGGAAATTGTCAATCGGATTATTCAGCATCCGACGGTCGGCGCCGAGATATTACAGGAACTGGAATTTTTGGGGCCAGCGTTGGAATATGTCCGGTCTCACCACGAACGGCCGGACGGAAAGGGATATCCCCGCCGATTACAGGATACGGATGTTCCCATGGGCGCCAAAATTATCGCCGTAGCCGATTCCTTCGACGCCATGACAACGGAACGGCCTTATCAGAAAGCCATGTCTCCCGATGCGGCCATGAAAATATTTCAGCGATATGCCGGCGCCAAATGGGATAAAGGATGCGTTGAAGCCCTCGACAGATATCTGGCCAATGCGAATTCCGGTTCTCACAACCAGCCCGATAATCCGGCCGCTGAGTAAGTTGCAGCACAAAATCAAAAGGGGTTATGACTTCTGCCATAACCCCTTGTTTTTAATGGTGGGCGGTATAGGGTTTGAACCTACGACTTCTACCGTGTGAAGGTAGCACTCTCCCGCTGAGTTAACCGCCCAAATAATGATAACGACGGGTATTACATAGCGGTTTTAAGCCCTATAAGTCAAGTCTTTTCGTCATAAATCAGAGATTTTTATTTGCGCCGGCGTATTCTCCGGAGATGATAAAGCCGCTGCTGTGGAAGGTTCGGGCGTATTTTCGGCGGATATCCCCCTGGTCATCATGTCCGCCATATCACCCGGTGCAGGAAGTTCCTTGATATCTTTCAGGCCGAAAACCTCCAGAAAAAACCGCGTGGTGCCATATAGCAACGGTCTGCCAGGAAGTTCTTTTCGCCCCAGTATCCGGATCAGTTTCCGGTCGAGCAGCATCCGCATAACACCGCCGGCGTCAACCCCGCGAAGATGTTCGATATCGCTTCGCATGACCGGCTGCTTGTACGCAACGATAGCCAGGGTTTCCAGCGCGGCTGCACTGAGATGCTGCGGAGACGGTTTGAGAAGATTGCGGATATAAAGCGCGCAATCGGGATGCGTCCGGAACTGGTAACCGCCAGCCACCTCTGCAATATGGAACCCGCGTTCGGCATGGTTGTATTCTTCTTTCAGTTTCTGTATGGTATCCCGTATCTCTTTGATGTCGGCAGAGGGCAGCGCGGATTTGATTTTATCCAGCGTCAGCGGTTCTTCGGAAACAAGCAGAAGACTTTCCAGAATAGTTTTCAGTGGCGGCATGGCATCTTTTGAAAAAACGTCATCTTTGATGGCTTCGTAAAATGTTTGCAGGCAAGGCGCGCAAATCCTGAGGAATGAAGCGTACTTGTGGTACGCTGCAATGACGAAGGATGCGGCGCAACGCAGCATGCGGACTTTTTACGAAGCTGTCATCTTCATTCACTGAAGTTATCCACCAGGAACAAGCGGATGATGCCTGTATCCACATGCTGGGTCACCCGGATCATGCAGCATTTCACCATTTCCAGTATGGCCAGGAACGTGATGATGACCATGGATTTCTCAGAAGATGCCGCAAACATCTCCTGAAATGTCAACGTGCCGCGCGTCTGTATCAGCGCCTGGATTTCCGTCATGCGCTCCTGAACCGACAGTTTTTCAGGAACCACGTCCAGGAATTCAAACGACAGGTTCTCCAGAACATGTTGAAACGCCTGCATCAGGTCAAACAAATCCACCTGAATTTCGCGTTCCGGAAGATTCCGGCGGAAGGAAGACACATGAGATCGGGTAAAGACCTGCTCTCCCAGAAGCTCCCTGTTATTCAACCGTTGTGCGGACGATTTGATATGCAGATACTCCAGAAGCGGTCTGGCAATTTCCTGAAGCGGGTCTTCTTCGTCTGCTGCGCCGTATGTCGGCAGCAGCATGCGGGACTTGATCTGGACAAGGGTTGCAGCCATGACCAGAAAATCACCGGCAATATCCACATTCATGGATTTCATCCATTCGATATACGCCAGATAGCGGTCTGTGATCAGAGAAATGGGAATTTCGTAGATATCCACTTCGTTTTTCCGAATCAGATAGACCAGAAGATCCATCGGACCTTCAAAAATATTTTCAAGTTGAACCTTATATATATTCTCTGTCATGAAATCCGCCGTCTGCCTTGAATCATCCGGTGATTATTACAAAACCATCCCCCAAATGTCAATGCGCCAGAAATATGCGGTATCTCGCCATCCGATGTTCATTCCCCTGATGATCGCGCTGCTGACCGCAGCGCTTTCGGGATGTGCGGGGTATGAATCACAGCCCGCCGGGTACAGGACATATGCCCCCCGTCCGCCTGCTGTAACGCATTTACAGCACATGGGATACACCATTCAAGCCGGCGCCTTCTCAATTGCAGAAAACGCCGCCCATCTGGCGGATATTCTGACATCAAAAGGACTGGACGCCACCTGGTTTAAATCCAATGCAGGGCTGTTCAAGGTACGCTTCGGAAATTTCCATACCCGAAATTCGGCGCTGCAGGAAGCCAAACGATTAAAGGCATCCGGAATCATTGATGCTTATTATATCGTCAGCCCGGAAGAATATGCCGTCAACCGTCAGGCCGCTTTGGGAGGGTCTGCATACCTGAGAGACGAGCTCATCCAGACCACACGGAGTTTCATCGGCGTGCCTTATCTGTGGGGCGGATGCTCTCCGGACACCGGGTTTGACTGCAGCGGTCTAACCATGACGGTTTATCAGTTGAACGGGCTGCATTTGCCCCGCACCTCCACAGAACAGTACGCCGCCGGTTATCCGGTTCCCCGGAATCATCTGAAGAAAGGCGATCTGGTATTTTTTTCAAGCAACAAATGGGGAACCGTGACCCATGTCGGCGTGTATGCCGGCAACGGACGATTTATTCATGCTCCGGGAAGGGGTAAAAAAATCCGGTCAGACTCTCTGTCCGCCCGATATTACAAACAGCGGTTTATCGGCGCCAGATCATACATATCGAAGTCATGAGCCGTCCTTTTTCTGTTGACATCCTTCTTTTCATCACCATACTTCTGACTTGGGAATCAAGGAGGCTATTGCAGGCAGTATATTTGTCTGAACTGTATCCGCAGTGATTCGGATTGTACATATATCACAACCTTATACATGCCACGGGAAAAAGGAGGCAGAAAAAACAATGGAGTATATTTCAGGAGGCGGATGCCCCTCATCCGCAAAGAAAAAAGACCAGCAGGCTGATCAGGATGCGTCCGTAATGGGGGCACTGGGCAAAATCAAGCATAAGTTTATCGTCATGAGCGGCAAAGGCGGGGTCGGTAAATCCAGCACATCGGTCAATCTGGCCGTCGCACTGGCGGATCAGGGATTTCAAGTGGGATTGATGGATGTCGATCTGCACGGCCCGGATATTCCCCGAATGCTCGGAATAAAGGGAATGCTCGGCGTGACGGAAAATCAGAAACTGAGCCCCATGAAATATTCGGATAATCTCAAGGTGGTGTCCATCGAATCGCTGATGTCCGGAAAAGACGATGCCATCATCTGGAGAGGTCCGGTCAAATATTCGGCGATCAAGCAGTTTATCGGCGATGTGGACTGGGGAGAGCTGGATTATCTCATTATCGACTCACCGCCGGGCACAGGCGACGAACCGCTGACCATCGCCCAGACCATTTCCGACGCCAAGGCCATCATCGTGACAACCCCGCAGGAAGTGTCTCTGGCCGATGTTCGCAAATCCATCAGTTTCTGCAAAACGGTCAAGATGGATATTTTCGGTCTGATCGAAAACATGAGTGGTTATGCATGCCCCCATTGTGGAGAACATATCGATCTGTTCGGTTCCGGCGGCGGTGAAAAAACAGCGGCGGCGGCCGGTATTTTATTTCTGGGCAAGATTCCGTTTGACCAGAAGGTGGTGGTATGCGGAGATACCGGATGTGCGT
Source organism: Desulfobacteraceae bacterium RAAP-1 (assembly GCA_001443525.1). Classification (GTDB taxonomy): domain Bacteria; phylum Desulfobacterota; class Desulfobacteria; order Desulfobacterales; family Desulfatirhabdiaceae; genus RAAP-1. The sequence goes on from LKPX01000011.1 coordinate 55,984, forward strand.
ATCAACAGACGTACAAAGATTCTCCGGTATCCAAAGCATTCTCTCAGATCGCTCATAAGATGGCGGAGTTGAGTTAAGACAATCCGACCGTTTGAATATTCTCCGGCGTCTGGCTTTCATATGGGGGCTGTGACGCCGGAGCAGACGCCCATGATCTGTTTTCCTTTTTCTGAAGAAACCATATGGGGCATGACGGCCGAAACTTGCAATAAAGTTTGGGATCCCGGCATGTCAGGCATGACTCACATAAATAGACTTCATGTTTCATACACCGATATGTCGCTTCTCTGCCAGGATGATTGACACATGTTGTCATGATATCCTCTTTCTAATCCAAATCACTATTTTTAATCCATGATTTCATAGAAATATCCTATGAACACCCATATTTCGCTTTACGTGGACCCCGATGATATCGGCGATCCTGAGGCCATCCGGCGTCTGGTTCAGCGGCAGATCAATCTGCCTGCAGATACAAATACGGACTATGTTATCCTGAAAAAATCCATTGACGCCCGCAAAAAACGTCCCCGTTTTTTACTGGATATAGAGGTGTTCCCTGGTGAAACGTTACATAAAAAAATGCCGGAGGCCGTGAAATTCAAGCCCATATCTACAGACTACCGGGTGATCGTCGTCGGTGCGGGGCCGGCCGGATATGTTGCAGCGCTGGAACTGCTGGCGCATGGCATTCGGCCGATCATTCTGGAAAGAGGGAAGGATGTTGTTTCAAGGCGCAGGGATATCCGGCGGCTTCATGCGGAGGGCATTGTCCACCCTCATTCCAACTACTGTTTCGGAGAAGGCGGGGCCGGTGCGTATTCGGACGGCAAGCTCTATACCCGCTCACATAAACGGGGAGATGTCCATCAGATACTTTCCCTGCTGATCGCTTTCGGTGCTCCGGAGGATATCCGGGTGGATGCCCATCCCCATATTGGCTCCAACCGGCTTCCCCGTGTCGTCAGGGCTATGAGAGAGGCTATCGAAGCGCATGGCGGCAGGATTCATTTCGATGCGTGGGTGACGGACATTTTGACGGATGGCGGCAAAGTTCGAGGCGTTCAGATCAATCATCAAGAGACGATAGCTGCGGATGCGCTGATTCTGGCGACCGGCCATTCGGCGCGTGATATCTTTGAACTGCTGGCTCGAAAAAAAATCCGGATCGAACCGAAACCACTGGCAATAGGGGTTCGGATAGAACACCCCCAGACATTGATTGACCGCATCCAGTATCATCACAGTCCTCGACATTCCGCACTGCCAGCCGCCAGCTACCGTCTGGTCGAACAGATAGAAAATCGAGGGGTGTTTTCGTTTTGCATGTGTCCGGGCGGGTTTATTGTGCCTGCATCCACCGCGGATGGTGAACTGGTCATTAACGGTATGAGTCTTTCCGCCAGAGATGCACCCTATGCCAATTCAGGTGTCGTGGTGGAGGTTCGGCTGGAAGACATGCCTCAGAAAGATTTGCCTCCGGAGCACTGGCCGCTGGCGGCTCTAAATTTTCAGAAGCAGATCGAACAGCAGGCGTTTCAGCTCGGCGGCAGCCACCTGAAAGCGCCGGCGCAACGCATGACGGATTTTGTAAGCGAAAGGCTGTCGCCGGAGCTGCCGGGCTCGTCCTATCATCCCGGGGTTGTTTCCGCAGAGGTTCACACCTTGTTTCCCGACAATATCCGCCGCAGGCTGCAACAGGCGTTTCGTCTGTTTGACCGCAAAATGAAAGGTTATTTTACCGAAGAAGCCTTGGTGCTGGCGGTGGAATCCCGGACCAGCTCTCCGGTGCGCATTCCCCGTGACAATGTGACACTTATGCACCCTCAGATCGAAAATTTCTACCCCTGCGGCGAAGGCGCCGGATACGCCGGCGGCATTATATCCGCCGCCATGGATGGTCAGCGCGTCGCTCGGATGATTGCAGAAAAGTTGCGGATGACGCCGTGACATGATTCAGCTGTTGAACATTGAAGGCGATTTTGGTAGCTATGCTTATTCTCTCTGAAAATAACGGCGGCGTGGAGCCAACATACGAAAACAGGAGGTATCTGATATGAAAAGTACCGTGTATTTTGCAGACTTGCGGACAACGCACAAAGAAAACATGGTGAACAAGCTGGGAAGGCTCATGACAACCGCAGGGCTGGCTTCCAGAATTCACAAACGAGATCTGGTGGCCGTGAAGCTGCATTTCGGTGAAGCCGGCAACACGGCGTTCATCCGTTCGGTATTCGTACGGAAAGTCGTGGAAATGGTCAAGTCGGAAGGCGCGCAACCGTTTCTGACCGATGCCAACACCCTGTACGCCGGAACCCGCAGCGATGCGCCGTCGCATCTGTTGACGGCGCTTCATAACGGTTTTGGGTACGCCTCGGTGGAAGCGCCCATCATTATTGCCGATGGATTGCGCGGAAAGAGTGAAACCGCAGTGGATATCCAGCAGAAAAACTTCCAGCAGGTATATATCGGTTCTGAAATCATCGAAGCCGATGCCCTGATCTCCCTGGCCCATTTCAAGGGACACGAACTGGCCGGTTTTGGCGGTACGATCAAAAATCTGGGAATGGGGTGCGCGTCCCGGAAGGGAAAGATGGCGCAACATTCCAAACTTTCTCCGGCTGTCAAACGGAAAAAATGTATCGGATGCGGGGAGTGTGTGGCGCACTGTTCACAGGGAGCACTGTCTCTGGTGGAAAAGAAGGCCGTGATCGATACCGCCAAATGTATCGGATGCGGAGAATGTATTCTGATCTGTGTGCAGGAAGCCATCCAGATTCAGTGGAATCAGGACATTCCTGGATTTTTGGAAAAAATGGTGGAATACACGATGGGCGTACTGAAAAATAAAAAAGGAAAATCCCTGTTCGTCAATTTTATCACCAATGTCTCGCCGGCCTGCGATTGTTACCCTTTCAACGACGCGCCTATTGTGCGGGATATCGGTGTGGTGGCATCTCTGGATCCGGTGGCTGTTGATCAGGCGTCTGTCGATCTGGTAAACCAGGAGCCCGCCAATCCGGGCTCTTGTCTGACGACCCATACCGGCCCTGGCGAAGACAAGTTCCGCGGCGTCTATCCGGAGGTCAACGGCATGTATCAGCTTGAATACGCAGAGAAAATAGGACTCGGGACGCGGGAATACGAACTCATCACAATTTGAACCTACGACTTCGTAAAAAGCCCGCATGCTGCGTTGCGCCGCATCCTTCGTCATTGCAGCAGCGTACCACAAGTACGCTTCACTCCTCAGGATTTGCGCGCCTTGCCTGCGAACTTTTTACGAAGTCGTCAAACTTTTAACAGGGATACCATCCATGACATCCAAAAAATTTGCAGTTGACGGCAGCGGACTGTCTCTGGCGCAACAGGCAGGGCAGCGCCTGATGCTGGGATTTAACGGCGCCTGTATGAACAGCCGCCTTGAGTTTTTAATCCGGGAACTGAAGGTTGGCGGTATTATCCTGTTTTCCAGAAATCTGGGAAAATTCGACGATATCCGTCAGCTATGCCATGATGTTCAGGAATTTGCCACAGAGCAAGGTCAGCCGCCCCTTCTGATTGCCATCGACCAGGAAGGCGGCCAGGTGGCTCGTCTGAAAGCGCCTGACTTTACGGAATTTCCAGGGAATTCGTCCATCAAAACGATTGCCGACGCCGAACACTTCGCCTCGGTCACGGCTTCAGAACTTCGCCGTATCGGCGTCAACATGAATTACGCGCCGGTGCTGGATGTCACCCTGCCGGATATTCCGGGCATCATGGAAGGCCGATCTTTCGGGAACGACCCCCATTTGGCAGCGATGTTGGGAGGAACGATCATTGAAACCCTTCAGCGGCTGGGAATCCTTGCCGTTGCCAAACATTTTCCGGGGATCGGCAGAACCGTTCTGGATTCTCATCTGGATCTGCCGGTCGTACGTGAACCTATGACGGCGCTCGAAGCGCGGGACCTGATTCCGTTTCAGGCCGCCATTGCCAAAGAGGTCAGCGGCGTGATGCTGTCTCATATTCTGTATGAAAAGCTGGATCCGGTATGGCCGGCCAGCCTTTCCACCGTCATCGCCCGTGATCTGCTGCGCACCCGAATGAAGTACACCGGTGTTGTTATGACAGATGATCTGGATATGGGCGCCGTTGTCCGGCATTTCGACAGGGCAACGGCAGTGGCGCAGACACTTCTCTGTGAAATCGATCAGATTCTGATCTGCAATGAAAGCCCCGCCATGGAAGCCGCTTTTGAGCAGATTTACCGGAGCATTCAGGACGACACAACCCTGAAGCAATTGTCCCTTCAATCCATGAAACGCATTCTTTCCGCCAAACGCCGGGTTTTCAAGGATATGTGAAGCGTTTCAACCAAATGCGCCTTCCAGCAGGGCATCCTGATCCCTTCGGTATATTTTGGGGAAACCTGTAGCCGGACTGGAAGACGCATGGCGGCCGACATAACGTATCGGTTGAGACAGAGCCTGTTCCAGAAGCGGGCGGATAAACCACCATGCCCCCATATTTTCCGGCTCTTCCTGAACCCAGATAAATTTTTCGGCGCGGAAATATCGGGAAACCGCCTGATGTAGCAGCCCTTCAGGAAACGGGTAATACTGCTCGATACGGATAATGGCGGTATCCTGACGCTGCAGAGCGGCTCTTTTCTGCAAAAGTTCATAATAGAGCTTGCCGCTGCAAAGCAGCACCCGCGTCACCGGCTCCGCCGCGCACACATCATCCATCACCTCACGAAAACCATCCTGCACCAGATCTTCGGTACGCGATACAGCCGCCGGATTCCGCAGCAGGCTCTTGGGTGTCAGTACCACCAGCGGTTTTCGAAAATTGCGCCGGACCTGACGGCGCAGCAGATGAAAATACTGGGCCGGCGTGGTGGGATTGCAGACCTGAAGATTATCGTCCGCACAAAGCTGAAGGAACCGCTCCGGCCTGGCGCTGGAGTGCTCAGGGCCCTGCCCTTCGAGCCCGTGAGGCAGCAGGAGTGTTATGCCGCTCTGCCGTCCCCACTTGGATTCGGAGCTGGCAATATAGAGATCCACCACAGACTGGGCGTTGTTGATGAAATCGCCGAACTGGGCTTCCCAGAGAACCAGATGCCGGGGTTGTACGAGGGAATACCCGTATTCAAACCCCAAGACACTTGTTTCAGCCAGCAGGCTGTCATAGGCGGAAAAAATCGCCTGCCCTTCCTGAAGATGGTTGAGCGGTTCATACCGCGCACCGGTTCGCATATCCACGATGGATGCATGACGCTGGCTGAACGTGCCCCTGCGAACATCCTGACCGCTCAACCGGATAGCGCTTCCTTCACAGAGCAGACTGGCAAACGCCAGCACTTCGGCGTTGGCCCAGTCGATCCCCTGCCCTTTTTCCACGGCGTCCAGACGTTTCTGATACAGCGACTGAATCTTGGGATGCACCGTAAACCCTTCAGGCAAGACGGCCAGCGTACGGCTGATCCGGATCAGCGTTTCCTGTGCGACACCCGTTGTCACCGGCGCAGCAGCCTGAACCCCATATCCGTCCCAGACCTCATAAAACCGGGAAACCGGAAACGGGCATTCTACGCCGTGCACTTTCTGAAATGCGGCATCCAGTTGATGCCGTACAGCGGTTTCCATCACCTGGATGTCATCCCGGGATATCACGCCGGCTGCCGTCAGCCGGTCTGCATATATCCGGCTGAGCGGTTGACGCTGACGGATCCGGTCATACATCAGGGGCTGTGTAAAATAGGGTTCATCGCCTTCATTATGACCGTAACGGCGGTAGCAGACAATGTCCACCACCACATCTTTTTCAAAGGCCATGCGGTAATCACAGGCCAGCCGCATCACGCCCGCCACGGCTTCGGGATCTTCGCCATGTACATGAAATATGGGCGCCATGAGCATCTTGGCTACATCGGTGGCGTAACGGGTGGAACGCGCGTCTTCGGCCACCGTGGTGTATCCGATCTGGTTGTTGATCACGATGTGAACCGTGCCGGCAGTTTCATAGCCTTTCAGCCGGGAGAGATTCAGCACCTCGGCCACAACGCCCTGACCGGCGAAGGCGGCGTCTCCATGAATCAGAACCGGCAGCACCTGGTGATGCGCAGACGATTCCAGCTCGTCCTGGCGGGCTCTTGCAATGCCTTCCACCACCGGATCCACTGATTCCAGATGACTGGGATTATGCACCAGATAAATCCGCATGGGATACCGGCCGCCCACCTTGATATCCGTCAGATAACCGGTGTGATATTTGACATCTCCAGAACCCGTCAGGCTGTCCGGATCATAGCAGCTTTCAAATTCACCAAGAATCTCTTCGTAAGGTTTCCCCAGAATGTGCGCCAGAACGTTAAGCCTTCCGCGATGCGCCATCCCCAGAATCACTTCCCGGCAGCCCTGGGAACCGGCTCCGGCCAGGAGCGTCTGGAGCGCGGGGATAAGGACATCGCCGCCTTCCAGTGAAAAGCGGGTAACCCCCACATAGGCGCGGTTCAGAAACTGCTCGAACTGCGTGGAAAGAATCAGGTCGGATAAAATCCGCTTCGCGTCTTCGGCATCGGATACAAACCGGTTTTCTGCGGACTCCATACGCGTCTGAAGCCACCCGCGTTCCTCCGGATCCTGAAGGTGCATGTATTCCACGCCGATGGAGCGGCAGTAAATGCCTTTGAGCCGGGCGATCAGCTCTTTAAGACGCATGTGCGGCGATTCGGAAAACGGCGTCCGCACCCGTTTGTCCAAATCTTCCATTTTCAGATCGAACGATTCCAGATTCAGCAGAGGATGATCTACCGGACAGGCGGATAACGGATCCATACAGGCCAGAAGGTGCCCGAGTTCCCGATAGCGATGCACCAGGATATCGGCGCGGGACTGTACTGACGCATCGCCGTTATCGCAGACGGGTTCCTGAAGAGATATGGCGCCGGCCAGTTCAAACCCCTTGAAAAAATAACGCCAGTCTTCGGATACACTGTCCGGCGTCTGCTTCCACAACCGATATTGCGCTTCAATGTAAGCGGCGTTCAATGTTTCCATTCAGAAAATCTCTCCGTGTAATTTATGGCAACGCGGATTGCGACTTCACAGATACGAACCACGCTGCAATCTGCTGCGCCACTTGCTCTCGGCAATTCGGGCCGGTAAAAAAATGATCTGCATCCGGAATCAGCAGCAGCCTGGAAAATGCACAGGTTTCATGGGCTTTTTGAGCATGGTCCACCGGCACGATTTCATCCAGGACGCCATGTACAATCAGCAGCGGCATATCGAAAGACGCCACGGTTCGGGGCATATCGTGGGACAACAGATCCCTCAGAAATCGCTGATCAAGTTCAAGGCGTCGTCCACGGCTCACAAATGATACCCGTCCGGTCTCTTCAAGCTGCAAACGCTGTTCATCATTTAAAATCCGGGCGTCTTTTGTGCTGGTCAGCCTTCCGGCGATGGCGCAGACCGCCTGAACGCCCTTTACTTTTTTTGCCGCCAGCACCGAAATAGCCGCGCCCATGCTGTGGCCGGCCAGGCCCAGCCAGGAAACGCCATTCGCACGCATGAAATCCGCCGCAATTCCCATCTCAACGATATATTTGCTGTAGGAGCTTTCAATGAACGCGCCTTCGCTCTGCCCGTTTCCGGAAAAGTCGAAGCGCAGCACATGAAATCCCAATGCCGACAGCCTGGTCCCCAACTCCCGTAGAATGCCGGTATGCCGGGTGCAGGTGAAACAGTGCCCCAGCACGACACCGCAAGACGAAGGTTTCTCCGGCATGTGCAGGGTGCCGAACAGTCTTTCCCCGATGTGATTTTTAAAATAGACATCTTTTTCCACGGCTCACCTGTCCATCCGGATAATCCACGATGCTCCCATCAGACCGTGACAGTTTCTCCATGCAGCGGCACAACAACTGAAAAACCTTCCGACTCCAGATATTTGCCAAATGCCAGCGATTGCTCTTCCTCGCCATGAACGACGGCGATTTTTTTGATGCTCAGATTTGATTTTTTCAGAAATTTAAGCAGTTCCGTCCTGTCCGCATGTGCGCTGAATCCGCCCAGTTTGACCACGTGAGCCTTGAGCGGGTACTCCTTGTTCAAAAACCGCAATACCGGCGGCGCACCATCGCGTCCGGAATCTTCATATGCCAGACCTTTTTCCAGAATCCGCCTGCCCAGCGTATTTTCAGCCATGTAGCCTACGATCAGAATGGTATGTTTCGGATTGTGAATTTTGTAGCGAAGATGATGGAGTATCCGCCCGGCTTCACACATACCTGAGCCCGCAATAAGGATGTGCGGAGTTTCATCCCGCATCAGCGACATGGAATCCTCTACAGAGCTGATGAAATGAATCTTGTCAAAATAAAACGGGTTCTGACCGCGCTGGAGAAATGTGGTTTGCGTTCCGGCGTCAAACACTTCCGGATGCTCGCCAAAAACCTGTGTAATTTTCGAAGCCAGAGGGCTGTCCACATAGATCGGCACCTGAGGAACGGCGCCTTCGTTGTAAAGCTCATGCAGCATGTAAAGAAGCTCCTGGGTACGGCCGTAGGCAAACGCCGGAATCAGCACAGATCCCCCGCGTGCATGGGTTTCATTGAGAATTTTCGTCAATTTGGGTTTTAAATCTTCCACGGGTTCATGAAATCGGTTCCCGTAGGTGCTTTCCATAATCAGCAGATCCACCTGCCGGTCCGTTTCTCCGAAATTAAGCGTCGGATCATTGATGATCGGCCTGTCAAAGCGTCCGATATCGCCGGTATACAGAACATTCAGAAAACGGCCGTTTTCTTTGGCGTGAATGGCGGTAATGGAGGAACCCAGGATATGTCCGGCATCGTAGAACACACAGCGCATGTCCTGCCCGATACTGATGGGCGTGTTGTAGGGATATCCGTCGAAATAAGTCATGGCGCGTTCAACATCGTCGGTTGTATAGATCGGATCGATCCGGTGCAGCCGGTATTTTTCTATCAGATGGTTAATGGCGCCGATATTAAGTTCATGATGATCTTTTTTGAGAAGCGCCTGAATGGTTCTGGTGTCTTCATGAGAGACTTTCTGTGCGCCCGGAACGGTTTTCATCTCATAGAGCAGTGATTTTACCGTTTTGTAGTTCAGATACCGGGCGTCGGATTCCTGTATGTGAGCACTGTCCAGCAGCAGATATTCACAGGCATCGGCAGTCGCCCGCGTACAGATAATCCGGCCGCTGAACTGCTCTTTAGTCAGTAAAGGAATGCGGCCGGAATGATCGATATGAGCATGGGACAATACCATGTTGGTAATCAGTCTGGGGCTTACAGGAATCGAACTGTTTCGCATATCGCTTTCCTTTCGCCTGCCCTGGTGCATGCCGCAATCCATCAGAATCCGATCAGTACCGCAGGAAAGCAAGTGCATAGACCCTGTAACTTCTCTGACACCCCCATAAAATGTAACGTGCATATGATGAATTCCTCGTTTGAAATTGTGGGATTTCAGGTCATGATGACCTCTCTGCCGTCTCTGGCATCTGTTAACGATCTTCTTACACCATAAAGGCAGACGGCGATTTCGTCAACAGTTGACCTGCGTACGGATTGTTGCTATAGGTAAGAGGGCTTCAGGAAGTGCCGCGATCCGGTTTTTCCTGCCCATGGCCTTCACTGAATCCCATAACAGGGCTTCTTCCAGTTCAGTGAAGGCTTTTTTATCAAATGATAGCGCGTTGGATCGACGTCTTGCCAGAAGAATGCGGCTGGTTATCAAACTTTGACGACTTCGTAAAAAGCCCGCATGCTGCGTTGTGCTGTATCAGTTTTACAACATCAACATACACCTTAAAGGAGAACAATCATGACGAATCCTGGAGTCGTTACCATGAAAGGCAGCTCTCTGACACTGATCGGCAATATGCCCAAAACCGGAGACGCCGCTCCGGACGCCGAGATGCTGAACAATGATCTGATGCCTGTGAAACTGTCGTCTTTCAGGGGCAAAATCTGTATTCTGGCATCGGTGCCGTCTTTAGATACGCCGGTGTGCGATATTGAAACCCGAAGATTCAATACGGAAGCCGCAGGATTGGGTTCTGATGTGGTGATTCTGACCATCAGCATGGACCTGCCGTTCGCACAGAAACGCTGGTGCGGTGCTGCCGGCATTCATAACGTGATCACACTTTCTGATCACCGCGCCGCTGAATTCGGAAAAGCATATGGAACGCTGATTCAGGAACTACGGCTTCTGGCCAGGTCTGTCATGGTTATTGATCGAAACGGAATTGTCCGGTATGTGGAACTGGTCAAGGAAATAACAGAAGAACCGAATTACGGCGCGGCGCTGGCGATAGTAAAATCTCTGTCAGCTTCGTGATATTTGATGCCTCCCACTCCCGGCGGTAAATAACCGGGAGTGGCATCATAAAATTGTTTGAGACTGCACACGCTTAAAAACCCAGCGGACTGCGGGCTTTCTTACCGGGGATGACGCATCAGCGAACCGTCACCTGCACATATCCCGTCTGCCCCGATTTATGATCGAGCGCCATAATCTGAATAGTCTGATGGGGTTTCAGCGTTTCGAGCAGATCGACAAAATCCTTCACGTTCTTGACCGGCTGATTGTTGATAGCCAGAATCAAGTCGTTCACCTCAAAGCCTGCTGCCGCCAGACTGCCGTTTTTCTGGAGCGATTCAATAGCAACTCCCTGCTGATTATTCAACCCGTATTTCCGGACTTCCCCTGGTGTCACTGGGCGCACAACCGCACCCAAACGGTCTTTAAGGGAAGCAGCGATAACCTTGACGGCGTCATGGAGATTGCCGACCTTGACCCGCACATCAAATGTTTTGTCGTTACGAAGCAATGTCATCACCACTTCCTGACCGATGGGGGTATTGGCAACTTCATTTTGCAGTACAGATCCGTTCTTGATTTCCTTGCCCTGATAACTTGTCACCACATCGCCTTTATGGATACCGGCAGCGTCTGCCGGACCGCCGCGAACGACATCCGCGATGAGGGCGCCACTGGAAACATTCAGTTTCATGGCTTTCACCAGATCCGGTGTCAGGTCCTGAATGCTGACGCCAAGCCAGCCGCGCACCACTTTGCCATGTGCGATCAGCAGCCTAGCGATATGAACCGCCATGTTGCTGGGAATGGCAAAGCCGATTCCCTCAAAGCCACCGGAATCCGACATAATAGCGGCGTTCACGCCAATGACTTCTCCCTGAAGGTTTAGCAACGGGCCGCCGCTGTTACCCGGATTGATGGCGGCGTCGGTCTGCAGGTAGTCCTGGTAGCTGTTGGGATCCAGAATTCCGCGGCGGTGTTTGGCGCTGATGATTCCCTGCGTAACGGTCTGATCCAGGCCCCGAGGGTGACCGATGGCGACAACCCAGTAACCGACTTCCATTTTATCGGAATCTCCAAAGGTGACATATGGAAGCGGTTTATCCGCTTTGATCTGAATCACGGCCAGGTCCGTCTTAGTATCCGTACCGACGACGCTGCCTTTGTAATGAGTTCCATCCGCCAGCAGGACATCGATGTTTGTGGCGCCCTGAACCACATGGTTGTTGGTTAGAATATGCCCCTCAGGGTCCATGATCATTCCGGTGCCAAGCCCTTTGAGTTCCCGTTTGAATTTTTTGGGCATGTGCCGGGGCGTATTGAAGAAATAATGAAAAAAGGGATCATTTTCAAACGGCGTCAGCGGGTTGTTGACTTCCTGGCTCTGAGTAACCTCGATATGCGCCACTGCCGGTATGGTATCCTTTGCAATTTTGGCAATGACAGTGCTTAAATCCGCCGATGGCGAACCAGACAGCGCGGGAGCCGTTGTAATTTTGCCTTCCAAAGCCGCTGCAAGTGGGAGCGGTGCTATCCCCGATGCCATTCCCACGACCAATACAACCGTAAAACTCAGTATCAATTTGATTCGTTTAGGGAACATGAAATCTCCTTTCATAAAATGTTTAACGTTTGATGTCCTCGTAAAAAGTCGAATTTCGGACGACTTCGTAAAAAGTTCGCAGGCAAGGCGCGCAAATCCTGAGGAATGAAGCGTACTTGTGGTACGCTGCAATGACGAAGGATGCGGCGCAACGCAGCATGCGGAC
>LKPX01000100.1 GCA_001443525.1 Desulfobacteraceae bacterium RAAP-1
GGGCAGATTGTTGAACTGCTCAGCGAAGAGGGCGTTGAACTTTCTGTTCGCACTGTGGAACGAGTGCTTGCGGAAGAAGGGATTCCAAAGCTTCCTCGTCGTACCCGTCTCAAGATATACTTTAAGCGGGTACAATTTGCGTTTTTTTTACCCCAACATCAGCTATTGTCCAGCGGGGGAGGATGTTTATGGAAAACGCAGTTTGTGACTGTTCAGAGTATAATTATTAGCGATGAACTTCGAAAGTTGAGACATTAATTTACAATATTTCTGATTTTCAGACTATCTGGGAGTATTCTTGCCTTATGCTTAAAATACCAACGACAATTAAGAATGAGAAACTTGTCGCCCGGCGACGTGAACAGTTGATCAATTCGGGAATCAAACTGTTCGGGAAAAAAGGCTTTCATGGCACCACGCTTAAAGACTTGGCAGAAGAGGCCGCCATAAGTTACGGTAACATTTACGACTATGTTGGCAGCAAGGAAGATATTTTCTACTTGATTCACGATTTTCTCTATCGAAAATCACTGGATCTTTTCAATCGCAGTATGGCGGACTTGAAGGATCCATTGGAAAGGCTGCGCGGGTCTATCAATTGCGAATTGAAAATCATGGAAAAATGGAGCGAAGCTACTCTGCTGATGTACCAGGAGACCCACATCTTAAGCGAAATTTACCTGAAGGAGCTTTTGAAACGCGAACGTCTTCGCCTGGGAAAGATGGAGGAGATTATAGCCGAGTGCGTTGAGCAAGGCCTGTTGAAACCTTGCAATCCACGGCTGACAGCCAATTTGATTAAATCAATGATGGACGCCTGGGTGCTCAAGCGCTGGGATCTGCGAGGACACGCCAGTATAAAAGAAGCCGAGCAGACTATCCTCGATATGGTGTTCAACGGTTTGGTTTCGAAACCTGAACAGGTCTCTATCGAATCCTCAACGAGTGAATCGGGGAACGGTTGTGCGCTCGTGGTAAACGGCGGCACGGTGCTTGGAAGTGCTTGTTGTTCTTTTTTGGCTAAGAAGGGATTGAAGGTGAGCACCTATATCGACCAGTTCAGTCGGAGCCGCGAGTATCCGATCTTGGAGCCTAAATCCTTGCAATCCTATTTTGCCGATAAAGACGGTCCGCTGGGGTCCGAATTGGTTGAGCGCATTGAACGGGAAAACGGTCCGCTGGACGTTTACATACATGATTTCGGGATGGGAAACACGGCCTCGGCTTACGAAGATGATTCTGAAAACGATGTCGTCGCTGGATTGGACGAAAATATTTTCAAAGCATATCAGGCGTTGGCTCATATCCGCAAAGCCATGGCTCGGAGGGGGGCGGGGCGTATTGTGTTCATGGCTCCCTGGTCCTGGGATCGCTACCTGGATGCCGTCCAATATGAAACCGCCAAAGCCGCCATTGCAGCCATGACCCGCGCTTTTTCGCAAAAACTGTCTCCGTCCGGGGTGAATGTAAACTGCATTGTGCCTGGATTCATAAAGTCTGTACGCCCTTCGCCCTTGGAAAAGAAGTTCTCCCGTCAGGTGGTCGAAGAGATACCACAAGGACGCCTTGGCGAAATTCAGGATTTACTGGACGCCGTCTGGTTTTTTATTTGCAATGATTCAAGGTACGTCACCGGCCAGGTGCTCAATATCAGCGGCGGCAATTGAAGTCGCAAGAGATTCGGGGCTTCGTGCCCCATGATCATAATGCGATGCCGTTTATCCCGGATTTTATCCCGGATTTCACGACGCCTGAAAATTTCCCGCCTTTTGACCTGCTCCGCCGGAACGATTGATCCTGACGAATGTATTCATCGACGTATCTCATTTTGCGACCTCAAAGCATTCGGGTGTTCAGGATCATATGGATTGTCCTGGCAGTGGTTGCCGCCGGCGATTTTATGCCGCCCTTCCGAATAATTAACGATTCGTTAAAATTTTCTGTAAAATCTACATATTGAATTTAATTCAGGCGATGATGAAAATATTGTTGACAGCAATTGAGTTCTGGTTAATAATTCCGACTAATCAATAGTAATCCGACTAATCAATCATAATTACGATTGGAACATGATACAAGGATTCCCACCAGTATAAAGATCCGGGCGCTCACGAAAGGATCGGGAAAAAGAAGAAATTCCCTGCTGAACCTTATAATGTAGCGACCACACGGAGGGTAAAAAGTGACAGAGCACATCCGCGTTGAAACCAATGGCGCCGTAGCCCGCATTGTGATCGATCGCCCTAAGAAAATGAACGCACTGAACACAACAATTTTAAAGGACCTTCTGGCAACGCTGGAGGCACTGAACCAGGACGATAACGTTCAGGTGGTGGTTCTTCGCGGAGAGGGCGACAAGGCTTTTATCGCTGGTGCGGATATCCAGGACCTCGTCGATCTGAACGCTTATGAGTACAGGAAGTTTGGCATGCTGTTTACGCAAATTTCGGAACGAATCATGACCCTTTCAAAACCTGTCGTTGCGGCCGTGAACGGGGTAGCATTCGGAGGTGGCTGCCTGATCGCAATTTCCTGCGATCTTCTGGTTGCTGACGAAAGGGCGCAATTCGGCTTCCAGGAGGTGAATCTTGGCTTTATGGGAGCGACCGGATTGCTCCCGAAGTTGGTGGGCAAGCACCGCGCTGCCGAAATAACGATGCTTGGCGAGGCGTTTAACGCCCAAAAAGCGCTCGGGATGGGGATCGTCAACATCGTTGCACGTGAGGGCGAACTGGGTTCCGCTGTGGAGAATATTTGCCGGCGTCTTCTTGAGCAGTCTCCCATGGCTATCCATCTGATAAAAAGATCCTTGTTGGTTGCGTTGGATGCCGGAGTGAGCGTTTCGAGCCGGTATGAAACCGAGCTCTCAAGCATATGCGTGGCGTGCGATCCGGCCCAGCAGCGCATCGCGCGCTATCTCTCGAAGTAGACTTCTTCAAGAAACGACTTAACGGAGGCCAAGATTCGAAAAGGAGCAGGAAAATGAACAAAAGGTACCACTCCCACTCAGTCCCGAGAAAATTCAGTCTCAGAGCGCAGCAACCGCTGCATGACTACATAACGGATCATGCGATTCGAACTCCGGAAAAACCGGCGCTGATATACTACGGTACCGAGATATCCTACCGGGAACTGAATCGCAACGTTCAATCCTGCGCCAACTTGTTGACCAGTTACGGCATAAAAAAAGGCGATGCCGTTGCATTGTACATGCAGAACTGTCCCCAATTCATTTTTGCCTTTTTCGGAATCCAGCGCATCGGCGCCATTGTAGGCCCATGCAGCCCGATGTTCAAGGAATGGGAGCTGGAGTATGAAGTCAACGAACTGCGCGCCAAAGTAATTCTGGCCAATGAAGAGTTGTATCCGGTGATTGCCAACATCAAGGGCAACACCCCGCTTGAAAAGATCGTGTTGACTCGACATTCGGATTTTCTGCCCGGGGAACCGACGATTCCCCTGCCGGAGGAACTGAAGAACATCTGCCCTGCAACGGATGAATATCCGGAGGGGACCGTAAATTTCATGGCTGCCATACGGGCAATGGAACCCGATGCACCTGAGCTGTCGATAGATATCGAAAAGGATATCGCTCTTCTGATTTTTACCTCCGGAACCACCGGCATGCCCAAAGGGGCTATGCTGACTTACTTTAGCGCACTATACAAAGGCGTTGGGATTGGACAGGCATATCATATGGGAGAATTCGATATGTATCTCAATACCCAACCACTTTTCCACATCGCCGGGATGAGCTTCTTACATGCCCAGATTTACAACGGCAGCACCGTTGTGCTGCTCAACCGGTACACACCGGAATCCGTGATGGCCGCAATTGATCGCTACCAGTGCAATCGCTGGTACTCCACTGCGATAATGAATAGCCAGATCCTCAATCATCCCGATTTGGAAAAATACAATATAGCCTCGGTGCGCATCAACCCGTGCACCAGCTTCGGCATGCAGTTGACCGAAGATTTGGCTCGGAAATGGGCAGAAAAGACCAGAGGAGGAATCTTGTTGGAGGCTGCCTACGGGTTGAGTGAAAGTCATACCATGGATACAGCCATGCCCTTGGACCGGATTAAGTACGGCACGCATGGCGTGCCAATTTTCGACGATATGGAAATCAAAATCCGCAACTTTGAAACCCGCAAAGAATGCGGCCCCGGTGAAATGGGGGAAATTCTTTTACGCAATCCGGCGCTATTCAAAGGATACCTGAGAAACCCCGAGAAGACGGACGAGGTGTTCAAGGATGGCTGGTTGTACACGGGCGATATGGGCAAACTCGATGAAGAGGGATTTCTTACCTGGATGGGACGCAAAAAGGAGATGATCAAATCCTCGGGATTCAGCGTTTTCCCGGAAGAAGTCGAAGGATTTTTGGTGAAACATCCCGCAGTCGCGCAGGTTGCAGTGATCGGCAAGGATGACCAGCGGCGCGGGCAAATCGTAAAAGCTTTTATCGTACTTAATCGTGAGTGCAAAGATAGTATAGCCGAGCAGGAAATTATCGATTGGAGTTCTGAAAAAATGGCCGGCTACAAAAGACCGCGGGAAGTCGAATTTATCGATGCCATACCCATGAGCGGTCCTGGAAAAATTCTTCGGAGGAAGCTGGTTCAAAGAGAAAAGGACAAGAGCATTTGAATTATACGATATTGTAATTTAGAAAGCCAACCGGGCGGCAGTGACGTTAACAATAATAAGGAGGTATTTATGCAGAAGACACGTGACAATTCGTTTTTCCCGCTTGAATTTTCATCCATAGTATCATTGGTCTGCTTGTTCACGGTATTTATCGTTGCCCACCTTTCGAGCGTTTTCTCAATTCAAATATACGGTCTGACGATGCAGAGCTGGCTGTTAAGCCTTCTGGCATTTTTAATACCGGTTTGGAATATCTTCGCGGATAATATGAGGCAAAAGATATCGCAGGAATGAACTGCACACGCATTTCAAACATGGAGGGGGAAAAGATGAAAATTGTAGAAATAACGATAGTTTGTGCATATTGCGTTTTCATAATTGGCATCGGCTTTTATTTCAAGAATCGCGCTGGACGAACTGCCGGCGGCTACTGGTCGGCTGAAACCAACATAGGCGTCGTCGTTAATGCCTTCGCCCTATTGGCCACGGTGATGAGCGGGGGCGGCATGATGGGAAATATTGGGATCGCTGCCGGGCTCGGCATTCCCTTTATCCTGTCTGCGAACTTGGGGGCAGGCACCGGGCTTGGTGTCGGAGCCTTGCTGGTCGCAAAACCCATGCGCAAGGCCGGCGCCAAAACAGTGGCCGAGTTTATCAAGATGCGTTTTCCCAATCGGGCAATAAGCTACTTGGTGCCGATTATTGTCGCCATTACATATACGATTTATCTGGTCGCTCAAATGAAAGCATCAGGAACCGTCGGGCAGTATCTGCTTGGCGTAAGCTACAACACGGGTTTGATCGTTACTTGGTTAATCTTTACGGTCTACGTCGCCATTGGAGGGATGCTGGCCGTAACATGGGCGGATTTTATACAGGGCATGCTCATGATGCTGATGGTCGTGGTCAGTTCAATGGCGGCCCTGTTTCATTTCGGGGGGTTCGGCTCCATGATGGCGAAAGCAGTCAGCAACTTCCCGAATATTGGAAGTCTCTACATGCCCGTTTCGACTTATGCGGCTTTTTTCATCTTGTGGGTATGCGTCGGCCTGTGCTCACCACACATTCTCATGCGCGTTTCCACAACGAAGAATCCTTTTGGTGCAAGAATTTCTCTAAACGGCGGGATGCTTTTAATTACTTTCTTTTCCGTCCTGACAAGTATCGTTCTTGGAGCAGCCACTCGAGTGGTCCTCGGGAATGCAAAGATACCTAATCCAGATGCGGCTTTTCTAATGCTGTTAGATGTGGTTTTCGATCCCTTCTGGAAAGGAATGATGGCAGCCGCGATTTTTTCGGCAATCATGTCCACTGCGGCAGGGTTGCTGTTGGCCGCTGCAGCATCCATTGCAAATGACATCATTGTCAATTTGCACCGAACCGGAATGGCGCCGGAGAAACAGGCCACGTTGGGCCGTGTTCTTGTTTTTGCGGTATCCTTTCTGGTTCTTCTGCTATCCTTCAACCCTCCGACCTACCTCACCCTTCTCTATAGTGCGGCGATGGGATTTCTGGTGTCCGGCTTGATGGTGCCGCTATTGGCGGGACTCTGGTGGAAAGGGACCACCGAGGCAGGCGCGCTTGTCAGCATCATTGCGGGTGCGACAACTTACGGGATTTGTTACTTTGCTTTTCAATTACCCAAATTTACGGAAATATTCGTGGCGTTGCCCGTCGGCCTGGTGAGCATCGTTGTTGTCAGTCTTGCCAGTAAAATATCTTCACCGGAGATTTTGCAGAGAGTCGAGGAGTGGCATGCTTGAAATCCGACATGGCCGATTGTCGAAGGGCGACGAGACTGCCGGTCGCCCCGGGAATCCTTCATCTGAAATAAAGATTGCCAATATTTCAATTGCCGGGGCCGCCTCGAAACTGCTTCCCGCCAAACGCGCGGCTCGCATTGCAAAAAAGGCAGGCCTCAAGCAGCAGCCGACCCTGTTCATAGGCCACGCGAAGGAATGTGACACGCGACTCGTTTACTGGCCATATTGGATAGGCGAAATTCTAACGGAAAAAGAGCGGCCTTTGTTCAAACCGCGTCGCATCACTTATTACATCATCGGCGACGCTGTCTCGGGCGGGCATGCACTGACCAGAGCAATCCCGAAATGTATTGAGCTTTCGGTGCCGCAGCATTTGGTCATCCATTTTGAGCAGGATCGAGACATGTTTCAGCATGAACTGGACGCTGCGCAGAAAGAAGAAATCCCGAAGCTGTTTATTTTTGGCCCGCCTGTGCAGCGATTAAAATCGGTTCGGCTGAATTATTGCCCTTTTTGGGAAGTTGGCTTTTTTTCAAAGAGTGATGGAATGCCGGGTAGCGTCATCTATGTAAATGCCTTCAACGGAACCATCAAAATTTAATAGAGGAGCTTGGAAGGTTATGACAGACGTTTTTATTGTTTCCGCCGCGCGTACACCCATCGGGAAATTCGGCGGAGCGCTGAAATTCCTGAAGGCGGTTGATCTGACGATCCCCGTCATGCAAGCCGTGATCGAGCGGGCAAACTTCAACCCTGCCGAAATCGACGATATTATCTGGGGATCCTGCCTACAAAGAACCAAAGATGAGCAAAACCTGGCTCGCGTTGCATCCGTCAAGGCCGGGTTCCCGGTGGAGATCCCGGCAACAACGGTCAACCGCACATGCACTTCGGCCATGTCCGCCCTTGTTTCAGGAGTTCAAGCCATCAAAGCCGGAGACGCGGATGCCATTCTTGTCGGAGGAACCGAATCCATGAGCAACGTGCCCTATACCATTGACGACATGCGGTGGGGCGCACGATTGCAGCATGTGGAATGCCGCGATGCATTGTGGGACGGTTTGACCCGGCTCGGGGTCGGACCGACCATGGGGATGACGGCCGAGAATCTGGCCGATCAATACGATATCAGCCGGGAGTCCCAAGATGAACTTGCGGTTCAAAGCAACCTGAGGGCTGCTCGGGCCGCCGCGGAAGGTCGGTTCCGGGATGAGATTGTTCCTGTCCGGGTCGGAGAAACGTTGGTGGAAAAAGATGAGCAGCCTCGAGCAGATACGACCATGGAGCGTTTGGCGAAACTCAAGCCGCTGTTCAAGCCGGGAGGAACGGTCACCGCGGGGAATTCCTCCGCCATTAACGACGGCAGCGCCGGCATGCTGATCATGTCCGGACAAAAAATGAAATCTTGTGGTCTGAAGCCGATGGCGCGGTTCGTTGCACACGGAATTGCCGGCGTCGCACCTGAAATTATGGGAATAGGACCGGTTCCATCGACGCAAAAAGCACTGTCCAGGGCAGGGATGTCCATGGACGACATCCAGCTTTTTGAAATCAACGAAGCGTTTGCGGCCCAGTATATTGCCGTTGAGAAAGAACTCGGGTTGAACCGGGAGAAAACCAATGTGAATGGCAGCGGTATCGGATTGGGACATCCGGTCGGGGCCACTGGCGTAAGAATCCTCATTTCCCTGATGTATGAAATGGGCCGGCGCGGTTTTCGTTACGGTCTGGCAAGTCTTTGCTCCGGCGGGGGGATGGGCATGACCACGATTATCGAACGATAGCCGGGTTCCCGTACGGCTGGTCAATGCCGGCCAACCAGGAGGGTAGAAATCATCCAGCTTTACATCGAAAGGAAAAAAACACATGTCGTTTCCTGAAATAAAAGAGGTTTGTGTTGTCGGCGCGGGAAATATGGGGCATCAGATCGGTCTTTGCTGCGCTTTGGCCGGCTGCACCGTGAGATGCACCGATGTTGACGATGCAACCCTTGCAAGAGCGGAAAAGTTTGCGGATTCATATCTGGAGGCCAGGGTTTCGAAGGGGAAACTGGATGTGGATGCCGCCGGATCCGTGCGGAACAGAATCTCTTTCCCCCCTGAAATCGAATCCGCCGCCTCCAATGCGGATATCGTCATTGAGGCAATCATCGAAAATTTGGAGTTGAAAAAACGTCTTTTCGCCCAACTGGACAAAATTTGTCCCGAACATTGCATTCTATCCACCAACAGTTCGTATATCGTCAGTTCAAAGATCGCTCCGGCAACCGGAAAGCCGGAGCGAGTATGCAACCTGCATTTTTTTAACCCCGCTCTGGTGATGCGTTTGGTAGAAGTGGTGCAGGGACCGCATACTTCGGAAGAAACCGTTCAGCGCGTTTTTTCGTTTGCCAAAAAAATAAACAAAACCCCCATTTTGCTAAAAAAAGAAATTTATGGGTTCGTGGTGAACCGGATTCTCAAGGCCATCCTGGACGAAGCCCTCCATTTGCACGATATTGGCGTTGCCGATTACCATGATATTGATACGGCCGTTGTGGACGCCCTGGGGCATCCTATGGGACCGTTCAGACTTTTGGACCTTGTGGGAGTGGACCTCCAGTATCAGGTATGCATGGAGCGTTATCGGGATACCGGGGATCTCCGGGATATGCCCTCCCCTTTGCTCGTTGAAAAGTTTGTGCGGAAGGAGTGGGGCCGCAAGAGCGGCGTCGGCTTTTATCGTTACGACGATTGATCATTAACAGGAAAAAAAGAACATGCCTTCAAAATTGCTGCGGCTTGAAAAGAAAGCCGGATATGCGGTACTGACTCTTGACAATCCCCCGGTGAACTCCCTGAGTGCGGAAATGGTCGCGGCTCTTGACGCGGCGATTGAGGTCATCCGTTGTGACAATGCCACCAAAGCATTGGTGATTGCAGGCGCCGGCGAGAAATGCTTCTCGGCAGGGGCCAACATAAAAGAATTTATGAGCCCCGATCCAGGCCAGACAAAAAGCAAGAACGGACTTGCCGTTTTCTTGAAACTTGAACGTTTCCCCAAACCCGTTATTGCCGCCATCCAGGGAAATGCTTTCGGAGGAGGACTGGAGCTTGCGCTGAGCTGCCATCTCCGCCTGGCGGCCGAGGGCATTGCCTTCGGATTGCCAGAGGTAAAACTGGGCATTATTCCAGGATGGGGCGGAACCCAGCGCCTATCTCGTCTGATCGGACGGTCGCGAGCGCTTGAAATGATTCTGACCGGGGATCCGATTGATACCCGACAAGCGTTTGACTGGGGTATCGTGAATCGGGTGTTTCCCAAAGAGCGGCTGATGGCGGAAGTTGAATCCGTTGCCGAGAGAATGGCCTCGGGGCCTTCCATAGCCTATCGTTCAATTTTGAGGGCTGTGATCGAGGGCGCGGATACTGATTTGGAAAGTGGTCTGGCCATTGAGCTCCGGGGTTCCCGCGATGTTTTTGACAGCAGCGACGCAAAGGAGGGGATATCCGCTTTTATCGCGAAACGCCTTCCTCACTTTAGCAGAACCATTGATGCCGGATAAATCGGGCGGTATGGACATGACGATGAATTTTCGAAAAATATGTGTGCTCGGCGCCGGACAAATGGGAGCAGGAATTGCTCAGTCTCTGGCTGAATCGGGTCAAACCGTTTGCTTGATAGACCTGAAAGAGGACTTCATTCAGCGGGGATTGGACATGATCGCCTTCAATTTCGATCGGTCCGTCGGCAAAGCCAGGATTACCCGCGACCAAGCAAATGCGCATCTGGAGCGAATCGGAAGCAGCACCGACATGCTGTCGGCAGTGGCGGATGCAGATGTTGTTATCGAGGCGGTTCCCGAAAATATGGATACGAAAAAGCGTCTTTATCGAGAACTGGATGCCTCCTGTCCTGAAAACGCCATTTTGGCATCGAACACGTCGAGCTTTTCGATCACTGAGATCGCTTCCGTCGCCAGTCGGCCATTTAACGTGATCGGGATGCATTTTTTTTATCCCGTACCGCTCATGAAGCTAGTTGAAATCGTCAAAGGCCGCATGACATCCGCTGAAACGCATCAACGGATTGTCAATCTGGCCGAAAAAATGGCCAAAACGCCGATCACGGTGGAAGAGTCGCCCGGTTTTGTATTCAACCGGATCCTCATCCCCATGATCAACGAGGCCATTTTTGTTTTAAATGAGGGATTGGCTTCGGCAACGGACATCGACAAGGCGATGACGCTCGGAGCGAGCCATCCCATTGGCCCGTTGGCATTGGCGGACGTCATCGGTTTGGACACGCTCTTGATGGTTCAGGAAAGTCTTTACACACAGTTTAACGATTCGAAGTACCGGCCATGCCTTTTGTTGAAAAAGCTAGTTCATGCCGGGCATCTGGGAAGGAAAACCGGGGTTGGCTTTTATACCTATGAAAAAAGCCATGCACCCGAGACATCCCCTTTATTTGCAAAGCAACCGAAATGAACTGTGATTTCGGTTGGATGGCAGCAAGAAATGAGAATCTTGTCCGAATAAGGCGAGATAGGATGGCAACGACCATTTACGAAGAGCTTTTCAGCCTGGCGGGAAAAACTGCCATGATTACTGGCGGCTACAGGGGCATAGGGCGGATGTTTGCTGAAACCTATGCCGAGGCTGGCGCGGATGTGGCCCTGGTCGCCAGGAGAGGAGACGCCTGCCGTGATGCCGCCCTGGAAATATCGCGTCAATACGGCGTGAGGACAATCGCGATTCCCATGGATGTCCGAGATTCGGAAAGAGTCGGAGCGGTTGTGGATGAAGTCGTTTCCGAGTTCGGCAGATTGGACATTCTGGTCAACAATGTCGGCGTCTCCGGCACTCAGAAACCGGTCATCGAACTGACGGATTGGGGCAAATAGCGGCCCGCAATCATGATCCCGATCAAACGCACCGGGAATTTGCAGGAACTGTGTTTGACGGCGCTTTACCTTGCGACGGCTCCGCCGTTTCTTACCGGAGCTGTGCTGAACATTGACGGCGGGCATACACTCATATGAAAGAATAACCAACTGGACCGAACTTGCCTCTCGGGTGGCGACCATATATTTGAAGATTGCACCCGGTGTGCTGCCTCCCAGGCACGCATCATTACGATTGGATAAGTTTCTGGTAAAATCCATTCATTGCTGTTAATCGGGTTTTGTTGAAAATAAGGAGTTGTCGGCAGCACTTGTTTTGCTTGTCGGCGGGAAAAGTTTCGGCAAAGTCCTAATAAACGGTGTGAATGCTACCTCATAACCTCACCAAAGGACAGAAGATGAAGATTAAAACCAGTTCAGAGTACATTGCCAGTTTGCAGGCCATTCATCCGGTCATTTATTATAAAGGCGAGAAAATCACAGATGTTACCACACACCCGGCCACAGCACCTCACGTTCGGGCCGCAGCCATGACATATGCCTTGGCATCCCAGGATAAGTACCATGAACTGGCCACGGCGACTTCCCACCTTACCGGCCGAGAGATCAGCCGTTTTACCCATGTTCATCAGAGCATTGAGGACCTCATTAAAAAGGTCAAGCTGTTGCGAGTCCTTGGTCAAAAGACCGGTACCTGCTTCCAGCGCTGCGTGGGATTTGACGGCATCAATGCGGTCTATTCCACTGTTTATGAAATAGATAAAAAATACGGCACCCAGTATATGGACCGATTCAAAAGGTGGCTCATCCATATCCAGGATGAAAACCTGATGGTGGTCGGGGCCATGACGGACCCCAAGGGAGACCGGTCCAAAGGGCCGGCCGAACAAGCTGATCCGGATCAATATGTCCACATCATCAAGCGCAGAAAAGACGGGATCGTTATCCGAGGCGCCAAATTGCATATGACCGGAGCTGTCAATTCACATGAAATTCTATTGATGCCCACCACTGCTATGAACGAGACTTGCAAGGACTACGCTTTTATCTGCTCCGTACCCATCGACGCTCCAGGCATTGCAATGATATTCGGCCGGCAGGCTAATGACAGCCGCAGAGATATGAAGGAAACCATTGATGTGGGTAAACCCTCGTTCGGAATTGTGGGCGGTGAGGCAGTCCTTGTGTTAGAAGATGTTTTCATCCCCTGGGAAAACGTATACATGGACGGCGAAACCGATTTTGCCGGCCTGGTTGTGCACCGGTTTGCCGCTTACCATCGTGCCAACTATGGCGCCTGCAAGACCGGTCTTATGGATGTGCTCACTGGCGCAGTGACCTATCTTTCCCAGATCCAGGGGACGGCCAAGGGCTCTCATGTACGGGACAAGGTCACCGAGATGATTCATCTTAGCGAAACGCTGTACAGTTCATCGATCGCGTGCTCGGCGGAAGGCGTACCCACTCCGTCCGGGGCCTACATGGTGGACACCATGTTAGCCAACGTCTGCAAACAAAATGTTACCCGCTTTCATTTCGAAGTGGCCCGTCTGGCCGTTGACCTGGCCGGCGGTTTCATCGCCACATTGCCCAGCGAGTACGACCTGCGAAGCGATGAGGTGGGGCACTTGGTAAAGAAGTATTTTTCAGGTGTGTCCGACATCCCGGTAGAGGACCGTATCAAGATCGGGCGGCTTATCGAAGCAATGACCGGCGGTACGGCCATGGTGGAGTCCATGCATGGTGCCGGTTCACCTCAAGCCCAGCGAATCATGATCTTCCGGGAAGGCGACCTATCTGGAAAAATTACTATGGCCAAGACCCTGGCAGGCATTTCTTCTCGGAAAAACGGATAGAAGTGCTCACGAAACGGAATAGTTCTTGTAGGGGGGATTTACGGCAAAGGATCGGTTATCTACACGAAAGTTAAAAGGAGTGCTGAGACCCAAATACGAACATCATCTTACCAAACGTAAAATCGCTATAAACTGCGTGATGTTATCGGGGTATTGCCGCGAGATAATGTCTTCAAAAGCCTTTACATTATTTTGTCAGAAGGGGCGTTACACTTGACCCACTTTTCAGATATTCCGTATATTGAACTACGAGCGTTATCACTATCTGGTTCCAATGGTACAGCGTCGTATGGAAGTTTTATGGCTCAAAAGCCACAATTTACCGCATGC
>LKPX01000101.1 GCA_001443525.1 Desulfobacteraceae bacterium RAAP-1
ATGTTTCACGTGAAACATCCATCAAGATATTCAGCGATCATTTCAACAGGATGTCGAATCGGCATGTGAGAAAAGCGGCTCATTTGAAGCGCACATGTCGGACAGTCCGTAACACCAATATCAGCAGGTGCCCGCATCAGTTTTTGACGCAAATCTGATCCGATTTCAAGACTCAGCGGAGAGTGATCCGCTGACAAACCCCATGTGCCGGCCATACCGCAACAGTGGGTATCCGGCCTGTCGATATGAGGCCCCTGAAGCCTGGCCAGCATTTGAATCGAACTGTCGGGATCCGGCTGCACCTTTAAATGGCATGGCATATGATAGAAAAGGTGCTTTTCGCAGTTTGTCGTCTGCAGGCGCTGTGAATACCGGTTGATCAGACGACTGATATGTATCAGTTTTTCCTGAACTTTTTGTATAAAAACCGAGTCACTCAGATATTGCCATTCCTTCAGCAGCATCAACCCGCACGAAGAGCAGGAAACCACTAAATAATCAACAGAATCCAGCAGTTTTCCCCATCCCTGAAAATTCTCTTCAATTTTTTCCCGGGCTTCCGGTATCATGGCTTTAGACATCATGGGAAGCCCACAACAATGCTGGACAGGTGTCAGCACCGTCATTTTCATGGATGTCAATACAGAGATAACGGCTTCTCCGATGGATGGCCTGAAAAAAGCTGCATAACAGCCTGAAAAATAAAGTATTCGTGGGCTTCCGGTACCCATTGTCAGTGGGATGCGCTTATATAAAGGAATATCCGCAGGTAACGGCAGAGGATAACAAGAAGAGATACCGGTCAGTGCTTCTCCGAGCATTTTAACCACAGGGCGTTCAATAAGCGGAGTGATAAATCCGGATACAGGACGCCATGTCTTTCCGGCAAGTTCGGCATTTGCTGTCAGTTTATCGTGAAGAGATGCACCATAGCGCTGCCTGTATGCGCTCCTGGCTTCGATAGCCATTTTGGGGATGTTAACGCCGGATGGGCACTCATGATGGCAGCTTCCGCATTGAATGCACAGTGACATGACCTGCTGGAATTCAGCAGCATAGAGGCTGCGACTGTCAATCGCACCACTAATCAGCATTCTGAGGATATTGGCCTTGGCTTTAGGCGCGGCAGCTTCATCACGGGTGACTTTATATACCGGACACATGCGCGTAGCAGTGGTAACGGTAGTGCAGCGAGAACATCCATGACAGGCTTCAACGGCATCTATAAATCCCTCCGGCCATAAAAGGCGTTTTTGAGAAATATCATCCGCGTGATAGACCGTTCCATATCGGAGATGCTGCTGCATGAGATACGGATTGTCCGAGACGAGAATCTCCGGATTCAGCAGCCCACAAGGGTCCAAGATGGATCGAATCTCCTGAAACAGCGGATAAATAGTTGGGTATTGACTCTGGATGTATGCGCTGCGCAGCCTGCCGTCCCCATGTTCTCCGGAAATGACTCCGCCCAGTGCGTGGATCATTTTGAATACATCATCGCAGACAGGCTTTAACACACGAAGATCACCCGGGTCTTTAAGGTTCAGCAGAGGACGGGTATGCAGCAGCCCCTTGGCGATATGCCCGTAAACCACAAAAGAAACCTGATAGCGGTTCAGAATTTCGTAAATGCCGTGAAAATAGGCCGGGAGCTTGTCTGTGGGGATGGCAGCATCCTCGATAAGCGCCAAAATTTTTTTCTGGCCTTTGAGCCGATACAAAATGGGAACAGCCGCTTTTCGTACCGCCCAGAGTTTTTCTTTTTCCTGATGGGTAACTGCCAGATGAAATGTCTCCGTGTATTTCCCGGCTGTCAGAATCCGGCAGGCCTGTTCCGCCAGGGATGCACATGTTTCCGGCGTGTGAGAATCAAATTCGATAAGAAGGACATTGTCGATACCGTCCGGAATATGGTCTTTCAGCCGAGGCTCCTGTTGCTTGGCCAGATTCAGGAGTGATTTATCCATGATCTCAATGCCCGATGGGTTCAGAGGCAACATCTGCTGAACGGTGCGGGCAGCGGTGATGATATCCGGGAAAAAGGCGACGATCAGAGCATCATGAAGCGGCCTGGGAATCAGCCGGAACTTCAGCCGTGTAACAATCCCCAGCGTGCCTTCAGCGCCTGCAAACAGACGGGTTAAGTCCAAATGGCCATCTTTCACCATGCTTCTCAGATTATAGCCGGTTGTATTGCAGCGAATGGCCGGATATGCGGTTTCGATTTCCGTCTGATGCCGAACAAACAGGTTGTAAATTTTTTGAAAATATTCCGGCAGATTTTCCCAGGGCGTATTGAAACATTCGGAGAGAATAATCAACCGGCCGGAAGACAGTACGACATCGGCGTCGATGATATAATCCGATACATTCCCGTATTTGACAGAGTGCGCGCCACTGGCGTTGGTGCCATACATGCCGCCGAAGGTGGCATATTCGGCGCTGGACGGATCTGGAGGAAAGAACAGGCCCGTACCCTTCAGGGCGGCTTCCAGTTCACCACCGCGGTATCCTGGCTCGCATTCCATCCAGTTGTTTTCGATATCCAGATGCAGCAGACGGTTCATGTATTTTGAAAAATCAAGGATAATGCCATTTCCGAGAGATGCCCCGCACAAGCCGCTGCCGGCGCCGCGCGGGTGAATGGATATCCGGTTGGCGGCTGCAAATCGCAGCGTTCGGATGACATCCTCCACGCAGGCCGGATAGACAACGGCCGAAGGTCTGACACTAAAAATGCTGCCGTCGGTGGATAGCATTCCTGTCCGGACCGGGTCAGTATATACCTCTCCTTCGATGATATCCTGAAGACGCTGTTTCATTTTCTGCACCTGTTTCTGTGAATCTGTCTAAAAAAATGGATTTTCATTTTGTCTATCATGGATGTGCTTTCTTATCAAAAAAAATGTCCATCATCATCGCATCAAAAAAGACTTGTCACAATGTCCTGGTCTGAATTAACATCAGAATATTCAAACCTTTTCGGTACAGGAGAAGCATATTGATGTCCGATTTTACCCATATTGATCCAGAAGGCCGTGTACGGATGGTGGATGTTTCAGAAAAACCGCACACCCTTCGCACAGCTGTTGCGACAGGAACGATTTTCATGAAGGCAACCACGCTCGATATGATAACCCGGCAAACGGTCAAAAAGGGAAATGTCCTTGAAACCGCCCGCATCGCCGGCATCATGGCGGCCAAGCGCACCGCGGACTTGATTCCCATGTGCCATCCGCTGAATATCACGCATGCACAAATTGATTTCTTCCCGGATCAGGCCCAAAGTATTATTCGTATCGAAGCTGCTGTACGGATTGTGCATCAGACGGGTGTGGAAATGGAAGCCCTGACAGCGGTATCCATCGCGGCGCTGACCATTTATGACATGTGTAAATCCTATGATCGGGAAATGACGATCTCTGATATCTGTCTCTTGAAAAAATCCGGCGGTAAAAGCGGAACATTTATACGGACGCCATGAATTTACAGACAATGACACTGATTGCCGGAGGCGCTGCATCAGTCGGTTTTCTGGCCGGCTGGATTCTGTCGCGAGTGGGACTTCGTCACCGTTATTATCAGTCGCTGGCGCAGGATCGCTCTGAAATTGCGTCGCTCGTTGTTCAGCCCCTGAAAGACGTGCTGGAGCGATATGACCATCATGTACAGGAAATAGAGCAATCTCGGCAAAATGCCTATGGAGGACTTTCCGAACAGCTTCGGTCTTTGGTCCAGACGCAGAACGTCCTTCAAAAAGAAACGGGGAACCTGGCCAAAGCGCTCCGCGTGCCTCATGTCCGCGGCAGATGGGGAGAAATGACGTTAAAGCGCGTTGTGGAATTATCCGGAATGTCGGCGCATTGTGATTTTACCGAACAGATATCCGTAAATTCCGAAGAAGGATTACTGCGGCCGGATATGGTGGTATGGCTTCCGGACCATCGCCAGATCGTCATTGATGCCAAGGCGCCTCTGTCGTCCTATCTGGAATCTCTTGAGGCGCACAACGAAGCAGATTGCCAAAAACATCTGGAAAACCATGTACGGCAGATACAAAACCATATTCAAAAGCTATCCGCCAAATCGTATTGGGCAAGTTTTAAACCATCTCCGGAATTTGTCATTTTGTTTATTCCAGGAGAAAATTTTTTCAGCGCGGCGCTGTCCCAGTCTCCGGATCTTATTGCATATGGCGCTGCCAGAGGGGTGATACTGGCAACGCCGACGACTCTGATCTCGCTATTAAAAACCATCGCCTTCGGATGGCGTCAGGAATCCGGCATAACCAAAGCCCGTGACATTCACCGGACGGCATGCGAGTTGTATGAACGGTTTTCCGGAATGGCGGAGCATTTTCATCGCCTCGGCAAGGATTTAGAGCGCAGCATCCAGTCTTACAACCAATTTGTGGGTTCCTATGAAAAACGCGTGATGCCGTTTTGCGAAAAATTGATGGAGATGGGGGTATCCACCAGGGATGGCAAGGCCCCACTGTCACCCAATGCGGTGGAGAAAAAACCGGCTGTCTCTGAAATATTGAAAGATGTTCGGCCCTCTTCTGGAGACATCCCATGAAAAGAATGACGGAATATATTCGCCTGGGTGTCTTGTGTACCTTACTGGTGGCGGCAGGATGCACCTTTCAGAAAACACCGCCCCCGGTTGTCGTTACGAGTCAGACGCTCATTAAACTGCCGGTTTCTGCATATCCGGCGCTGACCGATGATATGAATTATGAGGGAATAGATCGTGCGATTCACATGAGTCTGACGTACCTCAAAAAAGTTCCGGCTGATCGTGTCTTTATGTTTGGAGCCGATCCCTGTACGGCAGGGCATCTGATCCGATCTCTGGAATTTTTTCAGAAAATACTGGCTTCCCGGCCGACGCCTGCGGAGCTGTCCACCGTAATTCAAAAGCATTATCAGGTATATCAGGCCGCCGGAGATGCCGCTACCGGAAAGGTGCTGTTTACGGGCTACTATGAACCGATATTAAAAGGAAGCCCTGTGGAAACCAGCACGTACAAATATCCGATATACAGCCGTCCGGACGATCTGGTGACCATTGAACTTTCCCGGTTTTCGCCGAAATTTTCCGGTGAGACGCTGATTGGCCGCTATACCGGGAAAACGGTAGTCCCCTATTATGACCGTAAAGACATTGATGCGAAAAAAGATTTCCGCCGGCGCGCCCGCGTTCTGGCGTGGGTCGATGATCGGATCGGGCTGTTTTTTCTGCAAATTCAAGGCTCCGGGAAAATACAGATGGGGGCGGCGCCGGAGATCAATGTGCATTATCACATTACCAATGGGCGCCCTTATCGCAGCATCGGAAAGATTCTGGTGGATGAGGGGAAAATACCCAAAGAGCAAGTTTCCATGCAGAGCATCCGGGCATATTTAAAAGCCCACCCGCAGGAGATGGACACCATACTTGACGCTAACCCGAGCTATGTTTTTTTGAAACTGGAACCCGATGGCCCTTTAGGAAATCTGAATGTGCCGCTGACACCGGGGCGTTCTGTCGCCGTCGATAAAAAGTGTTTTCCACCGGCGGCCCTGATGTATATTCAGTCGCAAAAACCCGTGATGAACGACAGCGGCGGGATTGCTTCCTGGGAGCCGCTGAATCGATTCGCAGTGAATCAGGATACAGGCGGCGCAATCACCGGCGCCGGACGGGCGGATATTTTCTGGGGAAGCGGTCCTTACGCGGAACTGGCGGCAGGTCACCTGCAACATCCAGGGAATATGTATTTTATGGTCTTAAAACCGGATAAGAGCTGATATCCTGGTAAAAAGTCGATTTGTGAACGGTTTTTTAAATGAAATATAGAAAATCACTGGAAAGTATCACCATTCTGGGAACATTGCCACCGCTCAGGGGACTCAGTAGTTATTGCCGTGAATTTGCCATCGCTATGGCCAACACCCGGCAGGTTGAATTATAAACATGATGCTTAATTTACTGCAATCTACATGACAATGCGCGTTGTTATATTCGGCCAATTAAATAAATCGCAGGAGTACAGCCGCAGTTTTATTTTGACACAGGCATTTGAAAAATTGGGCTGCAAGCTCATTTTTTGTACGATGAAAAGTGGCTTCATTCGGCCCGACTTACCTCCTTTGTTTAAAATAGCAGTGACGATTTTAACAGCACCCTTCAGATGGGTCCGCTTGATTTCAAAATACTTTTTTCTGCCAGGACATGCTTTGATTTTTGTTCCTTATCCTGCGCATATCGATGCATGGGCTGCATGCCTACTTGGAAAGTGGACACACCATCCTGTAATCGTGGATGTTTTTTTTGGCTTATATGATACGATTATCAGAGACCGTCGGCTCTTTACCCCTGAAAGTATGATGGCAAAATTGATATGGAATTATGAGAAGCAGGTGCTTCGGTCGGTGACTAGTGTTTTGGTTGATACTGATGAACATATGCTTATGCTAAAGAATGATTATGACATACCAGAACATCGGTTAACTGCTATTCCTGTTGGAATCGATGAATCATTGTGGGTTCCTACAGCTTTTCCTGGTGAAAAAATATTTCAGGTTGTTTATTGGAGTACCTTTATTCCGCTGCATGGGGTTGAAGTGATTGCTATTGCAGCAAAATTGATTGAAAACAACTTCCCAGATGTTCGAATCATCGTCATTGGAAAGGGGCAAGAAGATAAAAAATTCGAGTCTATCATAAAACAAACAAGCCCGGTGAACCTGATATGGATACGGCGCTTTATCCCCTTAGAGAAAATTCAGGAAATTGTTGCAAAGTCGCATTGTTGTTTGGGTTTATTCGGTAAACAGGAAAAAACACAACGAGCAATTCCCTATAAGGCATATCAGGCATTGGCTTCATCCAAAGCGTTGATAACTGGTCGGACATGCGCTATTGAAAAATATTTTACTGATGGGGTAAATGTACTTCTAGTAAATCTTGGAGATCCCGTCGATCTTTCTATTGCAATTTTAAAACTGGCAAAGGATCGAATACTGACGATGTCGATCGGAAAAAATGGCCGTCTTTTATATGAATCAATGCTTTCGAATGAAGTAATCGAAAGAAAGCTGTCGCATATAATAGAGTCCATATGCCAATGAAAAACAAAAAATATAGAGCTTTTTTTCATTTTTCACTGTTGGCAGTCATTTTATATTTCGTTGGTAAGAAAATTATTCAGCAAGGAAGCGGAATACACTGGGATACTATAAAAATAAATTATATGTTTCTCATTTTGGCGGTTTTATCAGATATATTATCCAAAGTTTTTTCTGGTATTCTTTTTGGTACACTGCTAAGCAGAATGAATTCACATTTGCCTTATCGCATTACCATGTCCATTAGCTGGCTGTCTCTTCTTGGGAAATACATTCCAGGTAAAATTGCAGTGGTTGGGAGTGCGATTTATTTGCTGTCTCGCTATAAGGTCAGATCCGAGATCGCTGCTGTCGTACCCGTACTGGCCAATGGAATGGTTGTCGTTGTGTGCATCTTCCTTTCCATTCCGCTGCTCACTTCACCCCACAAAAGCCTATGGATGAATCATATCAATCAAAGCTTGCTTTTTTTGATCCTCATTATAGGAATTATTATGTTACACCCAAAGATATTCTTTTGGATGACAAATGAACTGTTGAGACGAATGAAAAGACATTTCATAGAAAACGAAATGACATTTAAACGAATGCTGATACCATACGGTGTGGTTTTGATCCAGTGCGTTTTTTCCGGAATGACAACGTGGTATATGATTAAAATGTTAACCATGATCAGTACTTCAGCACTTCCAATGGTAATATCCATCAGTGTGTTGGCCGGAACATTGGGTTTTTTAGCATTTTTCAGTCCCGCTGGAATAGGGGTTCGTGAAGGAATATATTTACTGTTTTTAAGCCCTTTGATCGGCTCGGAAATGGCTGCATTAACTGTGGTTTGTCTTCGTTTTCTGCAAACCATAATCGATGTATCCATGGCTATGACAGGAATTGGGTTGTTGCGTTTATCTTTCCTTGGACTGGAGACAAAAGATGTTTGATGAATGGATCCCTATGCCTCGATATAAGCTGCGCAAACATCTGATCAGGAAAATATTACAGACTGAATCGATTGAGAATAGAACATGCCTTGAAATTGGATACGGAGCAGGGGATATGCTTCTAATGTATGCGAAGATGGGACTGAAAGTAGATGGTTATGATTTTTCTCCCATTGCATACCAATATGCAAAAACCAGAATTACCAAAAACATCAGGTTGTTTGAACATGAGGATGATATTCAGGAAAACTTTTATGATTACCTTTTTGCATTTGAAGTTATAGAACATATTCAAGAGGATGAAAAAGCATTACAGCGTTTTGGAAATTATTTGAAAGTAAATGGGAGAATTATTTTATCAGTTCCATCGCATATGTCAAAATGGGGAAATAACGATATCTGTACCGGTCATTACCGCAGATATGAAAAGAATGAATTGAAAAAAAAATTATATGCAACAAATTTTAACTTCATATATTTATGGAATTATGGCTTTCCTGTTTGTTTGGCGTTGGACATGATGTTGCATAGAAGTTGTAAGAAGAATTTAGAAGTCAACAGAAAGACTCAACGAGAAGAACTTTCAAAGGTAAGCGGCGTAAAGCGCAAGAAAACAATATTCAATCAACTTGTTTCGAGTGATGTTGTGCTGTTCCCATTTTATGTTCTTCAGAGTTTTTTTTTAAATAGAGATTTGGGTTCTGGATATCTTGTGTTAGCAGAGAAATCAAAATGATTCGTTGGTTCCCATACTTCAAGAGGTTCAATTTTAAACTTTTCTAAGCGACTGAATTTCCCAACTGAGCAGAGGGAGGGGCAAACTATTCACTGTCTTCATAGGGTGCACGCAAAAATACATTGCTCAATGGCCGCTTTGAATTGGGTGAAGTTATGTCCATTATTATTTCCGCATCCCGAAGAACCGACATCCCGGCTTTTTATATGGAATGGTTCATGACCCAAATCGAAAGAGGGTTTTTTGAAATCACCAATCCATACAACGGTCATATATCCCTGGTGTCATCAACACCGGACAATGTTCACAGTATTGTTTTCTGGTCAAAAAATTTTGGGCCTTTCATCCGCGGAAGCTATGACAACATACTGCGGGAAAAGGGCTATCATCTTTTTTTCAACTTCACCATCAATTCCGAAAATGCACTGCTGGAACCCCATGTGCCGCCACTGTCTGAACGGTTGAATCAACTGGCGCATTTGAGTAGCCATCTGGGAGTAACTTGTATTCACTGGCGATTTGACCCCATCTGTTTTTATTGCCGAGATGATGAAGCAATGCAGGATAATTGTCACGATTTCAGACAAATCGCGGAATCCGCCAGCGCCTGCGGTGTTCAGACCTGCATCACGAGTTTCATGGATCATTATCCTAAAATCCGGAAACGCACCCGCGATATAAATGGTTTTTCATTCACGGACCCGCCGGACAGTATCAAACTGGCAAAACTGCGTGAAATGGAAACGGTTCTGACCCCGTTAAACATTCGTCTGTTCACCTGCTGCGAACAGCCACTGCTGGATCAGCTCCCTTCAGGTTCGGGAATCGGGAAAAGTGCGTGCATCCCCGGCGATCTTCTGTTAAAGATATTCGGAGGGGATTTATCGCTGAAAAAAGACAAGGGGCAGCGAATCCGGCAAGGGTGCGGATGCCAGATGTCTGTAGATATCGGCTCTTACGCCTGCCATCCCTGCTACCACAATTGTCTGTTCTGCTATGCAAACCCTAAAGAGAAAAGCGCATCTTAACCGGATGTCACAAAGGAAAGTTTATGCAAAAGTTCAAGCTGTTCGACAACTGGGGAACTTTTCACAAAGGCATGAACGCTAATAACATTCAGATGTCGTTTGCCAACCATCTGGAATATTCGCTTTCCAAAGATCAATATACAGCGACGGATCGGGATTTATATTACTCTCTGGCGCTCACCGCAAGAGACCGCCTGATAGAGCGCTGGATTCATACCCAGCAGTGCTACTATCAGCACGATGTCAAACGGGTATATTATCTGTCGGCGGAATACCTGATGGGCAGACTCCTGATCAACAACCTGATCAATCTCGGCATATACAGCGAAACCCGAAAGGCCATGGAAGAACTCAATGTGGATATCGAAGAGCTTGCCGAAAACGAGCCGGATATGGGGCTTGGAAACGGCGGACTGGGGCGTTTGGCCGCCTGTTTTATGGAATCCATGGCGACGCTGGAAATTCCGACCTATGGCTACGGCATCCGCTATGAGTTCGGTATTTTCGATCAGGCCATCCGAAATCTGGGGCAGGTGGAGCTTCCTGAAATCTGGCTCAAATATGGAAATCCATGGGAAATTCCCAGGCCTGAAAATACCCATACCGTACATTTTTACGGTATGGTCAAACAGATCACCCTTCCGAACGGAACCTTAAAAACGGAATGGGTGGATACCAATGATGTTATCGGTATTGCATATGATACGCCTATCGACGGATACGGCAACGAAACCGTCAACACGCTCCGGCTATGGTCCGCCAGGGCTTCCAAGGAATTTGACCTCGGTTATTTCGAAGACGGTGACTACCTCAGAGCGGTCGAGGAAAAAAATCTTTCCGAAAACATTTCAAAAGTATTGTATCCCAACGATCATATTTATAAAGGCCGGGAGCTGCGGCTGAAACAACAGTATTTTTTTGTATCCTGTTCCATTCAGGATATCGTACGGCGCTATCTGGTGACCCATGTGACATTTGATGAATTTCCGGATAAGGTCGCCATACAGATGAACGATACCCATCCCTCTCTGGCTGTTGCCGAGCTGATGCGGATATTGCTGGATGAACATGGTCTGAGCTGGGAAAATGCCTGGGATATTACGACGCGGACATGCGCCTACACCAATCACACCCTGCTGGCCGAAGCCCTCGAAAAATGGCCGATTCATATGTTCGAATCGTTGCTGCCCCGCCATCTGCTCATAATCTATGAAATCAACCGCCGGTTCATGCGGGATGTTTCGGTGCGGTTTCTGGGAGATGAAGCACGAATGCGGCGCATGTCGCTGGTTGAAGAAGGCGATGAAAAACAACTGTGTATGGCGCATCTGGCCATTGTGGGATCCCACTCAGTCAACGGCGTCGCCGAACTCCACAGCAAACTCCTCAGAGAAAGGGAACTGAAAGATTTCTCGGAAATGTATCCGGGCAGGTTCAACAACAAGACCAATGGCGTTGCACCACGTCGATGGCTTCTGGCGGCCAATCCGGAACTGTCGAATGTCATCACCGGACGTATCGGCGATGATTGGATTGTCGATCTGAATCAGCTCAGAAAGCTGGAGACGCTCCTGGACGACCCGGAATTCACGGCCGTCTGGCAACAGGTAAAGCAGACAAACAAGGATGCCCTGGTGCGTATCACGCAGCAATTGACCGGTGTACAGATCGATCCGTTTTCAATATTCGACGTTCAGGTCAAACGAATCCACGAATACAAGCGTCAGCTCCTGAACATTCTCCATGTGGTGTATTGCTGGCTGAAAATCCGGCAAGATCCCGGGCTTGCCATGCATCCCCGCACATTTTTTTTCGGCGGCAAGGCAGCGCCCAGTTATATGGCCGCCAAAATGGTCATCCGGTTGATCTGCCACGTAGCAGAAATGTTAAACCATGATCCGCTGACGGATAACCGGATCAAGGTCATTTTTTTACCCAATTACCGGGTATCTCTGGCGGAAAAAATTTTTCCGGCCTCCGATGTTTCCGAACAGATATCCACCGCCGGTTATGAGGCATCCGGAACTTCCAACATGAAATTTGCGCTGAACGGCGCGCTCACCATCGGCACCCTGGATGGCGCCAATGTGGAAATCCGGGATGAAGTCGGCCCTGAAAACATCTTTATCTTCGGGCTTACCGCTGACCAGGTCCCAGATATCCGTGCTTCCTATCAGCCTTACGCCTACTATCTCAAAGACCCGATTCTGAAACAGGCCATCGATATGATACGCGAAGGATTTTTCTGCCCCGAAGAAATCGATCTGTTCAAACCCCTGATAGACAAGCTGCTGAGCGAAGATACTTATCTGGTGCTGGCGGATTTTGAAGCCTATCATCAGTGCCAGATGCAGGTGAACGATCTGTACCTGGACAAACAGGCGTGGACCGCCAAATCCATTTTAAATGTCGCCAGAGCCGGCAAGTTCTCGTCGGACAGGGCTATTCTGGAATATAACCGGGATATCTGGAAGGCCGAACCCCTGTCGGTCATTCGGTGCAAACGTAAA
The DNA here is from genome assembly GCA_001443525.1 of Desulfobacteraceae bacterium RAAP-1. Classification (GTDB taxonomy): domain Bacteria; phylum Desulfobacterota; class Desulfobacteria; order Desulfobacterales; family Desulfatirhabdiaceae; genus RAAP-1. Next base: position 12,325 of record LKPX01000101.1, read on the forward strand.
TAGACATGGATTCTGAACGCCCGATACCGGAACTGATGGAGCTGTATCTCGATCACCTGCGGATCGAAAAAGGTCTTGCCGACAATACGCTGGAATCATACAACGGAGACATGAAGCGCTTTGCGGAATTTCTCAAATTCAGCGACATATCCTTCATTCACGATGTGGATACTCCGGCCATCATCCGACACTTGATCCGGCTGCGGAACGCCGGTATGGAAGCCAGATCGCGGGCCAGACATTTAGTCACCCTCCGCGGTTTCTTCAAATATCTGGTTCAGGAGAAAATTCTTGAAGCCAACCCCGCCAAGCGGATCGATCTTCCCAAAAGCGGTCTGAAACTTCCGGATGTGCTGTCGGTTTCTGAAATCGCTCACCTTCTGAGCATGCCGGATATTCAGAAACCTTCCGGGCTTCGGAATGCGACCATGCTGGAGCTGATGTACGCTGCGGGGCTTCGGGTGTCGGAGCTGATCCACGTCAAGGTTCAGAACGTGCGTCTGGACGCCGGATACGTGCAGGTTTTCGGAAAAGGCGCGAAAGAGCGGCTTGTTCCTTTCGGACAATATGCCGGGCAGAAAATCATCGCATATTTAGCGACAGCCCGACCTCTTCTGCTGAAACAGTATCAAAGCCCGTATCTGTTTATCGCCAGAGCCGGCAAGCCCATGACCCGTCAGGGATTCTGGAAGCTTCTCCGGCAGTACGCCCTGACTGCCGGAATTCATAAACCCATCACGCCGCATTGTCTGAGGCACTCTTTTGCCAGCCATCTCCTGGAGGGTGGCGCGGATTTGCGCTCAGTGCAGATCATGCTGGGACATGTGGATATTTCCACCACCCAGATTTACACCCATGTGGCGCGGGAACAGCTTCGGATTCTGCATGAAAAATACCATCCCAGAGGATAAAGAACCTGAATCAGTGGCACTATAATTGCTTGTGAGTCGGATATCCATTATTTTTCTTTGAAATTGAATATCTGAAGTTTCCCAGTTTTTTTCCGGGCGGGCAGCCGGCTGGTGCCGTCCGATGCCCTGAGTTATTACTCGGCGCAAATTAAAAACGCTGTAAAAACAAGCGGTTAGTAAAAAT